>JAJYBX010000018.1 GCA_021778785.1 Acidobacteriota bacterium | reverse complement strand
TGACCTCCGCGGTCCTGGTGGCCGCCCCGCTGGGAGCCCAGGCCCACCCGCGCCTGCCCTGGGAGCGGGTGATGCCGCTGCCCTGGCAGCCCTCCCCGCGGGCCGCGGCCTCGGACCATCCGCCTCCGGCGGCTTCCAGCGGCCCGCTCTCCCTGCGGATCTCCGCCGACGGCACGGTGCGGGTGGTGGACGGCAGCGGCCTGGTACGGCTGCAGGAGGGGCTGCCGGGCCGGCCCCTGAGGGCGTGGCGGGACGGTGGCCTCCCCTTGGATCCCGCCGTCGGCGCCTGGCGCTTTCCCGCGGAGACGCCGATGGAGCAGGGGCTCGGCGCCCTGCGCTGGTGCGCGGAGGACTTCCGGCCCTTCCTCCAGGGACTGTGCTGGGTGATGGAGGACGGCGAGGGCCTCCTCGCCGTGATCCACCCCGCCGCCGGCCGGATCATCTACCTGCCGCTGCCCCCCGGCCGGGATCTCTCCCTCCGCTTCCTTCCCGACCGGCTGGAGGTGGTGGCGGGCCGTCCTGAACCCGGCGGGGCCGCCCGGTGGACCCTCCCCTGGATCGGCCTCCTGCCCCGTCTGGCGGGCCTGGCACCCAGGACCGATGCGGAGCCCAAGGGAACGGCCCTGGCACCCTTCCCCCATGATTGAGGGGCGTCAACTTGGCACGCCCCTGGCGTGTCCCTAGATCGGAACCGATCCTGGATCGGGCAGCATCCAAGCACCTGGAGGCAGGCCATGAACGAGACCTTCCGCAATTCCCGATGGATGGCAGCGGCACTGCTTCCCGTGGCCGTGCTTTCCGCCGCGCCCCAGACCACCGTGGCCCCCGCCGCCGATGAGGGCAGCTACCAGGGCGAGAACCCCGACCGCTATGCGATGGTGCGGGTCCTCGAGGGCGACGTGCGCATCCGCAAGGGGGACCTCGACGAGGATCTGAGCCGGGGCACGCCTGTCGGCGAAGGGGACGTGGTGGAAAGCCGCGGTCGTGGTGTTCTGCAACTGGGCGACGGTTCGCGCATCGCCTTCGCCGGCGCGACGCGCTTCACGGTGGCGGGCCTCTTCACCACCAAGAAGGGCGAGAAGCAGGTGCTCCTGCGCCTCGATTACGGCCGGCTCCGGGTGCAGCTCGGGGGCCATTCCGAGGCCCGGTTCCGGGTGGACACGCCCTCCGGTTCCGCCACCTGCTTCGATGACGGGGCCTTCTCCATCGAGGCCGAACGGGACCGCACCACGCGCCTGCTGGTCTACAGCGGTCGCGTGGACTTCAGCAACCAGCGGGACCGGACCGTCATCTCGGCTGGCGACCGGCTCACGGTGTACAGCCCGGAGGACAACCTCGACCGCGTGCGTGGTTTCAACACCTATGATGGCGACGATTTCGACCGCTGGAGCGCCCGGGCCCTGGTCGTGCGCCGCGGCGAGAGCTGGGACCGCGTGCCCGCGGAGCTGCGCTACTACTCCGACGAACTGGACGACCACGGCCACTGGGTGAACTCCAGCGAATACGGCTGGGTGTGGCAGCCCGACGGCGTGGCCGAGGACTGGCGGCCCTACTACGACGGCCGCTGGGCCCCCTATTCCGGCGGCATGACCTGGATCTCCGCCGAGCCCTGGGCCTACGTGGCCTACCACCATGGCCGCTGGCACTGGAGCGTGGGGGTGGGCTGGTTCTGGATCCCCGGCGTGTACTACAGCCCCGCCTGGGTGGTCTGGGACTATTCCTCCGGCTACTGCGGGTGGGCCCCCCTGGGCTACTACAACACCCCCTGCCACTGGGGCTACGGCGCCTGGGGCGGCGGCTACTGCTGGAACGTGGTGTCCGTGAACCACATCAACGGCCGGAACCTGCGGGGCCACATCTATTCCGACGCCAACGTGCTCCGCACCTTCGGTGGCGGCACCGGTGGCACCGCCTGGACCGGCGGCGGACGGGATCTGACGCCGCCCTGGCGGCGGAGCCCCCTGCTCGTGTCGCCCACGGAATTCCGGAATCCCGGCCAGATCCAGTCGGCCTTCCGCCCGGAGATCCACCGTGACCGCATGATGGCCTACGAGCGCCAGGCCCAGTCCACCACCGGCCGCACCATCTTCCGCCGTGACATGGCCCCGCCCCGCGGGGGGGATGGACGACCCGGCGCCGTCCAGGCCGGTCCCCAGCGGAGGCCCTTCGAGAACCGTCCCGCGCCGGGCCAGGATCGCCCCGCGCCCTCGCCCCGGGAGCGCAGCTTCGAGAACCGCCCCGCCCCGGGCCAGGATCGCCCCGCGCCTTCGCCCCGGGAGCGCAGCTTCGAGAACCGCCCCGCCCCGAACCAGGACCGACCCGCGCCTTCCCCGCGTGAACGGGGCTTCGAGAGCCGGCCGGCCCCGAACCAGGATCGCCCTGCGCCCTCGCCCCGGGAGCGCGGCTTTGAAAGCCGGCCTGCCCCGAACCAGGACCGGCCCGCGCCTGCGCCGCGTGAACGGGGGTTCGAGAGCCGCCCCGCCCCGGAGCGCCGCTACGAGGCGCCCGCCCCCCGCGAGCGGGTGTTCGAGAACCGTCCCGCGCCCGCCCCGGAACGCCGCTACGAGGCGCCGGCCCCCCGGGAGCGGGGCTTCGAGAGCCGTCCTGCCCCGGCTCCTGAGCGTCGCGAAGCGCCGGCCCCCCGGGAACGGGCCCCGGAGCCCCGCCCCTCCGGCGGAGAAGGCCGCGGCCGGGAGATCCGGCGCTGAACCGGTCGGAATGACGAGGGCCCCGCAGCGCGGGGCCCTCGCATGTACGGCGGATCGGATCAGATGATCTCGATCGGGTAGTACCCCTTCTCGATCAGCTGGGAGGCGATGCGGCCCCGCAGGCGGGCGTTGGAGGTGGGGTGGAACTCGGCGAAGGCCTTGATGCCGGCCAGGGCGTGGCGCAGGGCCTCGCCTTCCACCACGTCGGCGCAGAGCATGCGGGAATCGCCGTGGACGCGGTGCCAGCTCTCGTTGACGTAGAGCTCGGTGAAGTCACGGGCGATCTCGGCCCAGCGGTGGCCGTTCTCCAGCATCCGCTCGGCGCGCACCACGGCGCTCTCCATGGCGTAGATCTCCATGAGCATGTTGCTCATGCGGGCCATGACCTCCTGGTTGTCCACCAGCTTCTGGCCGAGCACCTGCACCGCGAGGCCCGCGGCCAGCATGCACTGGCGTTTGCTGAGCTCCACGCCGTGCTTGAGGCGGGCGAGGGGGCCGGTGAAGGCGTCGGCCTTGATCGGGTTGGCGATCTCCTTGGCCACCTGCTGGCCGAACTGCATGAGGGGCAGTTCGCCCTTCATGGCGCGCTTCAGCAGGGTCCCGGCGATGAGCAGCCGGTTGATCTCGTTGGTGCCCTCGAAGATGCGGTTGATGCGGCAATCCCGCTCGGCCTTCTCGGGCGGATACTCGGCGCTGAACCCGTAGCCGCCGAAGGCCTGCACGGCCTCGTCGGCCACCGAGAACAGGGCCTCGCTGGCCCAGACCTTGGAGATGCTGCACTCGATGGCGTACTCGTCGATGGCGGCCATCTTGTCCGCGCCGGCGGTGGGGCTGTCCCAGCTGGTGGCGTGGAGGGCGTCGTCAAGATAGCCGATGGTGCGGAAGTTCAGGGACTCGGCCACGAAGATCTTGGTGGCCATGTCGGCGAGCTTCTGCTGGATGAGGCCGAAGGCGTTGATGGGCTTGCCGAACTGCTGGCGCTCGCTGGTGTACTTGATCGTGTATTCCAGGATGCGCTTCATGCCGCCCTGGCTGCCCAGGCCCAGCTTGAATCGGCCGATGTTGAGGATGCCGAAGGCGATCTTGTGGCCCTTGCCCGGCTCGCCCAGCAGGCGATCCTTGGGGATGCGGCAGTTCTCGAGGATGACGGTGCGCGTGGAGCTGCCCTTGATGCCCATCTTCTTCTCTTCGGCGCCGGTGCTGATGCCGGGGTCGGTCTTCTCGACGATGAACGCGCTGAACTGCTGGCCGTCGATCTTCGCGAAGATGATGAAGACATCGGCGAAACCGGCGTTGGTGATCCACATCTTGGTGCCGTTCAGCACCCAGTGGTCGCCGTCGAGGACGGCGGTGGCCTTGGCGCCCAGGGCGTCGGAGCCGCTGCCGGCCTCGGTGAGGGCGTAGGCCGCCAGCCACTCGCCGGAGGCGAGCTTGGGGAGGTAGGACTTCTTCTGGGCCTCGGTGCCGAAGTAGACGATGGGCAGGGTGCCGATGCCGGTGTTGGCGCTGTAGCTCACGGCGAAGCTGCCCTGCTTGCTCATCTCCTCCAGCACCAGCATGGCGGTGCGCTTGTCCACGTCCATGCCCTCGTAGGCCTCGGGGATCTCCAGGCCCAGGAGGCCCAGCTCGCCGGCCTGCTTCATGAGCTGGATGGTGAGGGGGAGGTCCAGCTTGTCGATCTCCTCGTCCCGGGGGATCACCTCGCCCTGCATGAAGTCGCGGGCCGCCCGGGCGAACTCCTTGGCGTCGTCCTCGAACTCCTCGGGGGTGAACTGGGGGAGGTTGCCGAGGGGGGTCAGCAGGAAGCTGCCGCCCTTGATCTGCTCGATGGCCGAGGTGCTCATGGGGATGTCCTCCGGATTGGGTAGGTCCCAAGATGGAGGCCGGGCGATTCCTTGGCTAGCCTCTACCTCTGGTCAATGTCCTCCGGGGGGACCGCCTGCTCGCGGGCGCTCGCGAGATGGGCGACCGCCGGGATCCGGCGAGGAGCCCATCCCACGCCCCGGACTCCCGCCGCTCGCACGGGGGACCCGCGTTCGCAGCCGGGCCTTTCCAGGGCGCAGGATCCGCTTCGAGCGTCCGCGGGCGGGGTCTGGTTCAATGGAGGATCAGGGAGGCGCGATGCCGGAAGGCAGGCAGGTCCAGCAGATGTTCTCGGGCATCGCCGGGAGGTACGACGTGCTGAACCACGTCCTCTCGGGGGGCGCCGACTTCTGGTGGTGGTGGCGGATGGCCCGGATTTCTGGGGCCGGCCCCGGGAAGCGGTTCCTGGACGTGGCGGCGGGCACGGGGGATTCGTCCGTGGCCCTGGCGCGGCGCGGGGCGGAGGTGGTGAGCACGGACTTCACCCACGCCATGCTGCGCCTGGGCCCGCCCAAGTTCGCGCGGAAGGGCCTCAACGACCGCATCTGGGCGTCCACCGACGCCGATGCCCAGCGCCTGCCCTTCCGGGATGCCACCTTCGACGGGATCACCATCTGCTACGGCATCCGCAACGTGGAGCGGCGCCCCCTGGCCTATGCCGAGTTCCTGCGGGTGCTGCGGCCCGGCGGCCAGCTTACGATCCTGGAGTTCAGCGCGCCCGTGCTTCCGGGCCTGAAGCCGCTCTACAACTGGTACAGCCTGAAGGTGCTGCCCCGCATCGGCGCCTGGATCAGCGGCGATGGCTCCGCCTACACCTACCTGCCTGAGAGCATCCGGGGCTTCCCCGACCAGGCGGCCCTCGCCGGGGAGCTGACCGCTGCCGGATTCCGGGAGGTCCGCTGGACGAACCTCACCGGGGGCATCGTCGCCCTGCACACGGGGGTGAAGGCGGATTGATCAGCCCTGGTGCCGCTCCCCCACCATGCAGTCCAGGGCGTCCATGACCTGGTCGCTGGCGCGTTCCGCGCCCTGGAAGGCGGCCAGGATCCGCTCCTGGAGCTCGGGATCCGTCGCCCAGGGCCCGGCCAGGAGGCCCATGGCCTCGTGGATGTCCTGGTGGACCCGGGCGTGGGGGGCCTCCAGCTGGCCGAAGCAGGCGAGCTGGCCGAAGGCCTGCCTCCCTTCGCCCTGTTCGTACCACTGGCCCAGGCGGCAGCCGTGGTGGTCCACCTTCGAGGCCTGGGCCTCCGGGGAATCGAGCCCGGCCTGGAGCACCCGGTAGCCGTTCTGCTTGAACACGAAGTGGTCCACCTTCACCAGCGAGGCGAACGTGACGTCCTGGGCCTTGGACACCTGGGCCAGGCTGGTGCGGGCGGATTCGGAGAAGCGCTGGAACTGGCCCGCGAACTCGGTGATCGCGCTGCGGGAGGTGTCGGCGATCTCCTTCATGTGGCCGGCGTCGTCCATCATGCGGGTGGTGGCCTGGCCGAAGGCCCCGATGCTGGCGGCGATGCTCGCGGCGGCGTCCTTGGTGTTCTCGCTGAGGGTGCGCACCTCCTCCGCCACCACGGCGAAGCCCTTGCCGGCATCGCCGGCATGGGCCGCTTCGATGGCCGCGTTCAGGGCCAGGAGGTTGGTCTTGTCGGCGACTTCGGTGATGACCTGGATGATCTGCTGGATCTCCGTGCTCTTCTCGTGGATCGCCGTGATCTGGCCATGGGTGGAGGCGATGAGGTCGATGACCCGGTTCAGGTCCGCCACGATGGCCTGGATCCCGGCGGTGCTGGCATCCGCCTCCTGGGCGGTCTCCCGGGAGAGGTTGGCCACCACCTTCATGTCCCGGTTCTGGGAGATCAGGAAATCCTGGATGTCCTTCAGGTTCTTCACCAGGTTCACGGCACTCAGCTCGCCGACCCGGGCCAGGAGGCGCTCCTTCTGTTCCAGCCGCTGGGATTCGGCCATGGCCTCCACGGAGACGTTCACCCGGTCCAGGGACCGGCGGAAGGCGCCGTGAAGGCCCGCCGTCATGGCCTTCCGGTAGGTGTGGCCCTTCTGGGCGTGCTCGAAGGCCGCGTTCGTCTCCCGGAAGTAGGCCTCCACCTGGTCCAGCAGGTCATTCAGGGCCCAGGCGGTGGCCTCCGTGGCCGCGCCCTTCTTGATGCGCGTGATCCGCCCCTCCAGGTTCCCGGCGGCGGCGTCCTGGATCCGCGCCGTGATGCGGGCGAGGGCCACCTGGACCCGGTGGAGGGTGTAGAGGAGGAGCATGAACACGACCACCGACAGGGCCATCAGGGTGATCATCCAGCCATCGGGTCCGGCGGCGCGGAAGCCCAGGGCCGCGAAGGCCGCATAGAGGATGAAGGCGCCTCCCGCCAGGAGGTGGATCCTAGATCCCAAGGACAAATTCGTCATAGCTCACGCCCTTTTCCTGGAGGGTCCGGTCGAGGAGGCCCTTCGAGGCCTTCATGCCTTCCTGGCCGCCGCCGGCCTTGCGCTCGGCCTCCAGGAGGGCCCGGTAGAGGCCACTGGCCGCCTGGATGGCTTCGGTCTTCGGCTTCCGGCGAACCGAGTAGTAGCCGGAAAGGGCCCCCCGCGCATCGAAGGAGGGGGTGATGTTCGCGAAGACCCAGTAGAAGCTGCCGTCCTTGGCCAGGTTCTTCACGTAGGCGTTGATCTCGCGGCCGCCCTGGACGGCGTCCCAGAGGAGCTTGAAGACCGTGCGGGGCATGTCCGGGTGGCGCAGGATGCTGTGGGGCGCCCCCAGCAGTTCGGACTCCTCGTAGCCGGAGATCCCGATGAAGACCCGGTTGCCGTAGGTGATGATGCCCCGCAGATCCGTCTTGGACACGATGAAGTCCTCGTCCTTCAGGACGCGTTCGTTCTGGGTGGGCATCGGCCGGCTCATGGTGGTCTCCCGCATGAGGTCATCGGGACCAACGGACCTCCATGTGAGAAATGGTGCGCCCGGGAACGGGGGGTGGCTTGACGTGAGTAAGTATTTACTTACAATCGAACCATGCCGGAACCTCCCATGCCCCTCTCCCCCAAGCGCGCCGAGATCGCCGATGCGGCCCTCCGGATCATCGGGAGCCGGGGCATCGCCGCCCTCACCACCGCCACCCTGGCGGCGGAGCTGGGGGTCAGTTCCGGGGCCCCGTTCCGGCACTTCGCCTCCCTGGACGACATCCTCGAGGCCGCGGCCCAGCGCACGGAGGAGATCCTCCGGTCCACCAGCCCGGATCCGGGCCTCCCGCCCCTCGTCCGGCTGGAGCAGCTCTTCCTGGCCCGGGCCGAGACCGTCGGGCAGCACGCCGGGGTGGCCCGGCTCATCTTCTCGGAGCAGTTCGCCCTCGCGTTGCCTCCGGCGGCGGCGGCCCGCCTGGTGGGCCTGGTGGCGGACACCCGCGCGACCATCCTCGAGCTGCTCCGTGCGGCCGCCGCGGAGGGCCAGGTCCGCCAGGATCTGAGCCCAGCGGACCTGCTCCCGGTGGTCATGGGGAGCCTGCAGCACCTGGTCTTCCTGAGCGCCATGGGGCCCCGGATCGCCAAGGTGCCCAGCCCCCGCAAGGTCTTCCACACCCTGGCGAGCCTGCTCGCCCCCGCCCAGTCACGAAGGAGCTGAGATGGCATCCGCCCCCGCCCCCGGAAGGATCCGCTTCCGCCGCCTGTTCCTGCTGATCCCCCTCCTCCTGCTGGGGGTCTTCCTGGGGCTGCGGTTCACGGTGCCCGTCGAGGCCCTGGCCCGGACCGTGGACCGGGGCCCCGTCCTGCGCGAGGTGCGGGGCACGGGCACCCTGGAGAGCGTCCAGGAGGTTCCCCTGGCCTTCAAGGTGGGCGGGCGGATCCGCGACCTGCCCCTGGAGGAGGGGACGTCCATCCGGCAGGGGCAGATCCTGGGCCACCTGGATCCGGCGGACCTGGCGGCGCAGCTCTCCGTGGCGGAGGCGGGCCGGCAGCAGGCGGAGGCCGGGGTGGGCCGCGCCGGGGCGGAGCTGGACCAGGCCCGGGCCACCGCGGGGAGGGCCCGGGCGGACTTCCAGCGGCTGCAGCAGCTCTTCCGGGACGGCATCCTCAGCCGGGCGGATCTCGACGCGGCCCAGGAACGGCTCCGGGTGGCGGAGGCCGCGGCGAAGGCCATGGAGGCCTCGGGGCTCCAGGCGCGCCGCGGGGTCGCCCTGGCCCAGGGCACCGAGTCGCTCCAGCGCATCGCCTTCGCCGAGGGGCGGCTCCTGTCCCCGGTGGATGGCCTGCTCGTGCGGCGCCTGCGGGAGCCGGGGGACATCGTCCCGGCGGGCACGCCGGTCCTCACGGTGGTGAGCACCCGGAAGCTGTGGGTGCGGGCCTGGGTGGACGAGACCGCCCTGGGGCACCTGCGCCTCGGCCAGCCCGCCCAGGTGGAATTCCGATCCCAGCCGGGGCACGCCTACCCCGCCCGGGTGGACCGCATCAGCCGCCAGACGGACCGGCAGACCCACGAACTGCTGGTGGACGTGGAGATGCTCGGCCTGCCCGAGGGCTTCGCCGTGGGCCAGCGGGCGGATGTCCGCATCGGCGTGTCGGGACCGGGCGAGGCCCTGCGGGTGCCCGCGGCCTACGTGGACCGGGCCCACGGGGCCTGTTTCGTCAACCGGGATGGCCGGGTCCACCGGGTGGCGGTGAAGGTGGGCTTCGCCGGCAGCGACTACGTCGAGATCCTCGGCGGCCTCCAGCCCGGGGAGCAGGTGCTCCGGTCGCCGCAGGCGGGGAAGGCGCTGCCGCCGCTCCGCCGGGTGAAGGCGAGGGAGGACGCGTGAACCTCGCGATCCTGGACCTCCGGCGCCAGAAGGCGCGCTTCGCGGCCACGGCCCTGGGCCTGGGGCTGCTCTTCGCCATCGTCCTGGCCATGGGCGGCATCTACCGCGGGCTGGTGGAGGACGCGACCCTGCTGGTGGACCACATGGGCGCGGACCTGTGGGTGGTCCAGCGGGACACCCGCGGGCCCTTCGCCGAGCGCTCCACCGTGCCGCCGGAGCTGGAGGACCGCCTGCGTTCCGTGGCGGGCGTGGCCTCGGCCCGCAGCTTCAGCACGGCCACCATCCAGCGGGTCCACGGGGCCCGCAACCTGCGGATGACGGTGGTGGGGCTCAGCTGGCCCGAGGACAGGGGCGGTGCCCTCCCCCTGGTGGCGGGCCGCCCCCTGCGGGATCCCCACCGGGAGCTCATCGCGGACCGCAGCCTGGGGCTCCCCCTCGGCGAGGTCCTCGCCCTGGGCGACGACACCTACACGGTGGTGGGGCTCACCCAGGGGATGCTCTCCTCCGGGGGCGACGGCGTGGTCTTCGCCACGGAGCTGGATGCCCGGGCGATCCTCAACTGGCTGGCCCCGGAGGCGCGGCGGCTGGAGCGGGAGGGCCGCCTCGCCCGGCTGGCGGCGACGGACCTGGACAGCCGGGCCCTGGAGGACCGCCTGAAGGATGAGCGCTCCGTGCTGCCGGTGCTGGATCCGGCCCCGGCGAACGCCGTCCTGGTACGGTTGCGGCCCGGCGCGCCCCTGGCCGAGGTCGAACGGACCCTGGCGGGCTGGCCGGACGTGACCGTCTATTCGGCGCAGGAGCAGCGCGACCTGCTGCTCAAGGGGGTGGTGGAGAAGTCGCGGAAGCAGATCGGCCTGTTCCGGGCCCTGCTGTCGCTGGTCTCGGGCATCGTCGTGGCGCTCATCCTCTACAACATGACCGTGGCCAAGACCCACGACATCGCGCTGCTCAAGCTCATGGGCGCCCGGGTCTCGGTGGTGGTGAAGCTGGTGCTGAACCAGGGGCTGCTCCTGGGGGGCCTGGGCTACGGGTTCGCCGTGTTCCTGGCCCAGGTGGCCTTCCCCCTGTTCCCGCGCAGGGTCGTCCTGGGGGCGGGGGAATACCTCGGCGTGGGCGTGCTGGTGCTGGTGCTGGTGACGGTGGCGAGCCTCGCCGGCATCGTCCGGGCCCTGCGCATTCCGCCCACCCTCATTCTGGCGGGGTGATCCATGGAAGCGGTGCGAGCCGAGAACCTGCACAAGACCTATGGCCACGGCGACACGGAGGTGAAGGCCCTCCGGGGCGTCTCCATGGTCGCCCACGCCGGCGAAGTGGTGGCCCTGCTGGGGCCCAGCGGATCGGGGAAGTCCACGCTGTTGACGGCCCTGGGCCTCCTGAACCCGCCCGAGCGGGGCACCGTGACCCTCATGGGCGAACGGGTGATCGACGAGGGCCGGGCCCAGGGCGACCTGGCGGCGCTCCGGCGCGCCCGCATCGGGTTCGTGTTCCAGAAGTCGAACCTGATCCCCTTCCTCACGGCCCACGAGAACGTCCGCCTGGCCCTGGCCCTCAACGACCGCGAAGGGCCCGAGACCCACGCCCGCGCCCAGGAACTGCTGGACTACCTGGGCGTGGGGAAGCGGGGCGGACACTTCCCCGAGGAGCTCTCCGGCGGGGAGCAGCAGCGGGTGGCCATCGCCCGGGCCCTGGCGCCGGCGCCCCAGCTGATCCTGGCCGACGAGCCCACGGCGGCCCTGGACAGCCACCGCGGCCGGGCCGTGATGGAGCTCTTCCGCCAGGTGGCCCGGGAGCAGGGCACGGCGGTGGTGGTGGTCACCCACGACCACCGCACCCTGGATGTCTTCGACACCATCTACGAGATGGAGGACGGCCTGCTCAGCCGGTCGGCGCAGACGGCCTAGAGGGAAGAGACCGGATACCGGCCCTGCTCCACCAGGGCGGCGGCGATGCGCGCCCGCACGGGCGCGAGGGGCCGGGGCCGCGGAGCCTCCTCCCGGAGGGCGGCCAGCACCGCGTCCAGGGCCTCGCCTTCCACCAGTTCGGCAGCCAGCAGGGCGCCTTCGGCCTGCGTGCGGATCCAGGCCTCCTGGGCCTGGACCAGGGCCAGGTCCCGGGCCAGGCCGGCCCAGCGGTGCCCCGAGGCGGCCATGCGGGCCGCCCGGATGGCGGCGGATTCCGTGGCGTAGGCCTCCATGAGCAGGTTGCTGAGGCGGGCGGCGGCCTCCTGGTTGTCCAGGAGCCTCGGGCCCTGCTCCCGCTGGGCCAGGGCGGCCAGGATCCTGGCCTGGGCCTTGATCCGCTCCGCCAGGTCGAGGGCGGGATCCCCGTGCCCGGCGTGCGGGGCGGGGGGATCACCCAGGGGCAGGCCGTCCTCCCCGCCGCAGCGCTTCAGGAAGGTGCCGGCGATGAGCAGCCGGTTGATCTCGTTGGTGCCCTCGAAGATGCGGTTGATGCGGCAGTCGCGGTAGATCTTCTCCGCCGGGTACTCGGCGCTGAAACCCGCGCCGCCAAAGCTCTGCACGGCGTCGTCTGCCGTGGCCCAGAGGGCCTCGCTGCCCCAGACCTTGGCCATGGAGGCCTCGATGGCGAACGCCTCGATGGCCTTCATCTTGTCGGCGCCGCCGGTTTCGCTCTCCCAGCTGGTCCGGGCCAGGGCCTCGTCCAGGTAGCCGATGGTGCGGAAGTTCATGCTCTCGCCCACGAAGATCCGCACGGCCATGTTGGCCAGCTTCTGCTGGATGAGGCCGAAGGCGGTGAGGGGCCTGCCGAACTGGTGGCGCTCCCCGGCGTACTTCAGGGTGTACTCCAGCACCCGCTTGCCCGCCCCGGCGGAGCTGGCGCCCAGCTTGAAGCGGCCCACGTTCAGGATGCCGAAGGCGATGCGGGCCCCCTTGCCCTTGCCGCCCAGGAGGCGGTCCTCGGGAATGCGGCAGTTCTCCAGGATGACGGTGCGGGTGGAGCTGCCCTTGATGCCCATCTTCTTCTCCTCGGCCCCGGTGCTCAGGCCGGGGTCGGTGCGCTCCACGATGAACGCGCTGAAGTGGGTGCCGTTGACCTTGGCGAAGACCACGAAGACATCGGCGAAGCCGGCGTTGGTGATCCAGGCCTTGGTGCCGTTCAGCACCCAGTGGCCGTCCTCCAGCACGGCGGTGGCCTTGGCGCCCAGGGCATCCGAGCCGCTGCCGGCTTCGGTGAGGGCGTAGGCCGCCAGCCACTCGCCCGTGGCCAGCTTGGGCAGGTACTTCGCCTTCTGGGCCTCGTTCCCGAAGTAGACGATGGGCAGGGTGCCGATGCTGGTGTGGGCCCCGTAGCTG
>JAJYBX010000414.1 GCA_021778785.1 Acidobacteriota bacterium | reverse complement strand
ACGATCGTCGACAAGCTGGCCCAAGCAGCGGTCACCCAGCTCCCAGGTCTGAAGAATTGCCCTAAGGAACCATTCGAGGAAGATACGGGGATTGCAGGCGGTCTGGATCAGTTTAATCATCCTGACCGCGCCCAAGAAGAAAGAGGTTCGAAAGTTCCAGGGGTTCTTCGGTCGCGCATTAGGGGCTTTTCATTTCCCCAGCGCAGGCAAATATATGACTTCTTGAGTCCCTGGCCGATAATGCCTTCGAGGTCGAACCATGGATCGAGGCAGTTTCCTGGGGGTGGTGCTGGGCTTCCTGCTGTTGGGGGTGGCCATCGGTCTGGGGCCGAATCCGCGGATCTTCTTCAATCCGCCCAGCACGATCGTGGTGGTGGGGGGGGTGATCGCGGCGACGCTGATCCGCTTCCCGCTGGACCATGTGCGCTATGCGTTCCGGGTGGCGTCGCGGGCCTTCTTCACGCGCACGCCGGAGACGCAGGCGGTGATCGGGGAGATCGTGGGGCTGTCCCAGCGGGCGCGGCGTGAGGGGCTGGTGAACCTGGAGAAGTACCTCGACGTGGAGGGCTTCCTGGCCCAGGGGCTGCGGATGGTGGTGGACCGCTCGGGCCGTGACCACATCCGCGATGTGCTGGCCCAGGAGCTGCGCGCCACCCAGGACCGGCACCACCAGGGGCAGGAGATCTTCCGCTTCATCGCCATGAGCGCCCCCTCCTTCGGCATGGTGGGCACGCTCATCGGCATGGTGCAGCTCTTCGCCAGCATCAAGGACCCCTCGAACATCGGCGGGGCCATGGCCCTCTCGCTGCTGTCCACCCTCTACGGCGCCGTCATCGCCTACCTGCTGGCCATCCCCATCGCCGGGAAGCTGGAGCTGCGCAGCCGGGAGGAACTGCAGCTCAAGCAGATCATGATGGAGGGGGTGCTGGGCATCGAGGCCGAGCTGAACCCCTCGGTGCTGGAGGCCCAGCTCAACGCGTTCCTCTCGCCGCGGGAGCGGGGCGGGGATCGCCGCAGGCCCGTCCGTGGGTAACCAGGCGCCGCTCCGCCTCGCCCGCCGCAAGACGGACCTGGAGGGGCTCTGGCTCATCACCTTCGCGGACCTGATGGTCCAGCTCATGGCCTTCTTCGCGCTGCTGTACTCCTTCTCCGCCCACGACACGGCCAAGCTCCAGCAGGCGGTCCAGTCCATCCAGAAGGCCCTGGGTGTGAAGCCCTCCATTACGGCCGGCGACGGGATCCTGCCGGGCTCCCGGGGCCTGGATCCCGCCCGTGCCGCGGACCTGGAGAAGCTGCTGAACGACCTCAAGAGCGAATCCGGCCAGGACGTCGGCGCCCGGCTCCGGGTGGTGAGCTTCCGGGGCGCCCTCATCTTCGACGAGGGCAGCGCCGCCCTGACCATGGGGGCGGACGTGCTGCTGGTGCGGCTGTCGGAGCTCGCCAAGCAGTACCCGGGCTTCACCCTGGTCTGCGAGGGCCATGCGGCCCCGGGCGAGAAGGGCCGCGGCGGGGATGCCCTGGCCATCAGCTCCGAGCGCGCCCAGACCGCCTGGCGCTACCTCCGGGACCTGGGCGTGGATCCCGCCCGCATGGCCGTGGAGGCCCGCGGCGACAGCCAGATCGAGGGCGATCCCAGCACCCCCGAGGGCCGCGCCCTCCAGCGCAAGGTGGTGTTCCGGTTCCAGCGGGCGGCCGACCGGTAGGACCGGATTCAGCGGAGGATCGCGCCGTCCTGCGCCCGCACGCGGGGGATGGGGCCCGGGTCGCTGAGGCCCTGGAAGGTCCAGACCCATCCGGCCTTCGGGTCGCAGGCCAGGCTGCCGTTGTAGAGGGGCTGGGCGGGCAGGCGGCGGGCCTTCTTCAAGGCCTCGAACAGGCGGGCCACCGGCAGGGGCGAGGTCAGGTCGGGCTGCGGCGCCTGGCGCGAGCCGCCCCATTCCAGCCGGGCCTGCACCTGGCCCCGGGCGATCCGGAGCTCCAGGCCCGTATTGACCTGCCGGTAGGTGCGGGCCCGGGTGGCCAGGCTCCTCGCGAAGGCGGAGGGCGCGTCGAAGACCGCGTCCACTTCGGCGAGCGGATCGGCCGCCAGGTCGGTGCCGCCGTCCGCCCGCAGGCGCACCACGCGGAGGCGCAGGAGCCGGGCATCGGGGGCCCAGCCCCGGGCCTGGGCCATGAGCCAGGCCAGATCCCGCCCGGGATCGAAGGCCTGGAAGCCGTGATCCGGCGGCGCCACCTTCAGCGGGACCCTCTCGTGCGTGGTGATCTCCCGCAGGTCGGAGGGCCGGAGCCCGCCGCCGGCGAACTGCCGGAACCCCCGGACCACCGCGCCGGGATCCTTGACGAACCCGTAGACCAGGGTCCCGCCGAGCAGCACCGTCAGGCAGCCGCAGCCCGTGAGGCAGCCCCGGAGGGAATCGCCGAGGCTCCGGGGCCGGGGCGGCGGCGGGGTGGGCATGGAGGCGGGCGGGGCGGGCCGGCCGTGCAGGATCCGCTCCTCGATCTCCTCCTTGATGGCCTCCTTGAACGCGGCCTTCTGGTCCTCGGCGCTCAGCGCCCGGGGGGCCTGGACCGCCGTGGTGGGCTCGTTCACCGTCTGGCAGTAGGGACAGGTGACGGGGCCGGAGGCGGCGGCTTCCGGCAG
>JAJYBX010000413.1 GCA_021778785.1 Acidobacteriota bacterium | reverse complement strand
TCCGCGCCCAGCTGAACCCCCACTTCCTCTTCAACAGCCTGAACTCCATCAGCGCCCTCACCACGCAGGATCCGGCCCGGGCCCGGGAGATGTGCGTGCTGCTCTCCGACTTCCTCCGCAAGAGCCTGCGGCTCGGGGAACGCCCCTCCGTGCGGCTCTCCGAGGAGCTGGACCTCCTGCGGAACTACCTCGCCATCGAGCAGATCCGCTTCGGATCGCGGCTGGCCGTGGCCTGGGAGGTGGCCCCCGAGGCCGAACAGGCCGAAGTGCCGACCCTGCTCCTGCAGCCCTTGGTGGAGAACGCCATCAAGCACGGCATCGCCCAGCTGCCCGAGGGCGGGACAATCCGCCTGTGGGCCGCCCTGGCCGGCGGCCGCGTGGAATTGCGGGTGGAGAACCCCGTGGATCCCGACGCCCCCGAGCCCCAGGGGCTCGGCATGGGCCTGCGCCAGGTGAAGCAGCGCCTCCAGGGCCGCTTCGGCACCCAGGCCTGGGTGGAGGCGGGGATCCGGGAGGGTCTCCACCGCGTGGACCTTCGCTTTCCCGTGGAGCAACCATGAAAGCCCTGATCGTGGACGACGAGGATCTGGCCCGTGCCGTGGTGCGGGAACACCTGGCGGCCCACCCCGACATCGAGATCGCCGCGGAATGCGCCAACGGCTTCGAGGCCTTGAAGGCCGCCGCCCAGCACCAGCCGGATCTGGTGTTCCTGGATATCCAGATGCCCAAGCTGGACGGCTTCGAGGTGCTGGAGCTGCTGGAGGCCGACGGCCGGCGCCCCGCGGTGGTCTTCGTCACCGCCTATGACCAGCACGCCCTCCGCGCCTTCGAGGCCCAGGCCGTGGACTACCTGCTGAAGCCCTTCTCGAAGGAGCGCTTCGACGCCGCCCTCGCCAAGGCCCGGGCTGTCCAGGGCAGCCGTCCTCCCGCCGCCCAGCTGGCGGCGGCCAGCCGGCAGGGCCGCCCCCTGGAGCGGGTCGTGGTCAAGGATGGCCCCAAGGTCACCGTGATCCCCCTGGACCGGCTGGATTGGGTGCAGGCCCAGGACGACTACGTCCTGCTCCGCACCGAGGGCAAGAACCTCCTGAAGCAGCAGACCCTGGCCAGCCTGGAGTCCCAGCTGGATCCCGCCCGCTTCATCCGCATCCACCGGAGCTTCCTCCTGAACCTCGACCGGCTCGCTCGGATCGAGCAGGACGCCAAGGAGCACCGGGAGGCCGTGCTCCGCGACGGGGCCCGCCTCCCGGTCAGCCGCGCCGGCTACCAGCGGCTGCGCGAGCTCTGGGAAGAGGCCTGAGCCGGCTCAGGGTGGTCTAGCAGAATTTTCCATATTGGATCTTTTCTGGGATCCACATGGACCGAATCCTGGGACTCCGGCCGCACGGCCGATTTCGAGGAGACGCCATGTCCTGCATCCCATCTGCCCGACCCGTCGACACCTCCCGGCTGGGCTGGATCCCCCTGGCGCCGGGCCTGTCCTTCAAGCCCGTGACCTACTTCCCCGACCTCAGCGGGTGGCAGCTGCTGCTGAGGCTGGAGCCCGGCACGAAGATCCCCCGGCACCGCCATACCGGCGAGGTGCATGCGTTCAACCTCTCCGGTTCCCGGCGGCTCGACACGGGCGAGGTGATCGGGCCCGGGATGTACGTCCACGAGCCGGCCGGGAACGTGGACAGCTGGGAGGCCTTCGGGGACGACCCCTGCATCGTGCACATCGAGGTGAACGGGCGGAACGAGTACCTCGACGCGGAGGGCCGGGTGATCCGCATCGCCGATGCCCGGGGGTCCAGGCAGGACTACCTTGACTGGTGCGCGGCCGAAGGCGTCGAACCCCAGCCGGGCCTGGTCGGGGGGATCTGAGATGGCCGCCTCCGCCCGTGACCTCTGGAGCGCCCGGTGGGCCCGCGTGGCCCTGGGCACCGCCTTCCTCTCCGCCGTGGCCTCCCGCTTCGGGTTGTGGCAGGGCCACCCGGGCATGAGCCGGTTCGGCGAATTCATCGCCTACACGGCGGAGGTGAACGCCTTCCTCCCCCGGACCTGCGCCCCCTTCCTCGCCTGGGCCGCGACCACGGCGGAAGCCACCCTGGGTCTGGCCCTGGTCACCGGCTTCCGCCTGCGGGAGGCCGCCCTCGGCAGCGCCTTCCTCCTGCTCCTGTTCGGAACGGCGATGGCCCTCTCCCAGGGGCTCAAGTCCCCCCTGGACTATTCCGTCTTCTCCGCCTCAGGCGCCGCGATGCTGCTCTGGCGCCACCAGGTCCACGAGGCCGAAGCGGCGGATCACCCCTCAGGATCCTGAACCGGTCCAGGGGCCGGCCTCCCGTCAGGGCAGGCCGGCCCCCAGGAGGACTTCCTCTTCGAGATGCCCGTCGTGGACGGCGAGGAGGTGGAGGGTCCAGCCCAGGGCGGCCAGCAGCGCGTACCGGCTCCGGGGCCCGGTGATGCCCCGCAGGATCACCCGGCCCAGGACCAGGCCGGCCTCGGGCGGATGGACCACCAGCTCCGGCAGGGCCTGGAGCTGGACCACCGTCCGGTCCGAGACATCGATGAACGCCGTGCCCTGGTCGTGCGGAAGGTGGGTCCAGTGGAACTCCGCGCCGTCCTTGAAGGCCAGCTTCCCCCGGCCGAAGGCATGGGGCCTGAAC
>JAJYBX010000412.1 GCA_021778785.1 Acidobacteriota bacterium | reverse complement strand
CCACCAAGCATCCCCTGGACCACGCCGGCACCTTCCCGCTGCCGGAGAGCCAGCTGGACCGCTTCTCCTGCGCCCTGCATCTGGGCCATCCGGATCCTGTCGCCGAGCGTCGGGTGCTGAAGGGCGAGGCGGGCCTGGACCGCCTGGACACGCTGGGACCCGCCCTGGACCTGGAAGGCTGGCGCCAGGCCCGGGCCGCCGTGAAGGACGTCCGCCTGTCGGATCCGGTCCTGGACTATGCCGAGCGGGTGGTGGCGCGGATCCGCGCCGACGGAGGCTTCTGTTCCACCCGCGCGGTGCGGCACTGGCTGGGGCTCGCCCAGGCCGAGGCCTGGCTGGCGGACCGGGACTTCGTGACGCCGGACGATCTCCAGGCCAGCCTGGCGGACACCATGGCCCACCGCGGCCAGCTGGACGAGCGGCGCCTCAGCCGCAGCGAGCGGCGGGAGCAGCTGGCGCGGGTGGTGAAGGATCTTCCCGTGGGCTGGTCCGGATGAAACACGACGAGACGGTGGGTCAGCTCCTCCGGGAGGCGAGGGTGGCGAGCGGGCTCTCCCGGGAGGCGCTTGCCCACGAGCTGAAGCTCTCCCTGCGCTGCATCGAGTCCATGGAAACCGACGACTGGGACAGCCTGCCGCCCGGGCGCGCCCGGCCCCTGGCCCGCCAGATCGCCGATCGCCTGCACGTGGACCTGGAACTCCACACGGGGGCCTTCCAGGTGGTGCCCGGATCCGTGGAGCTGACCCCGCCCGACCCGCGGCGGGAGCGCCTGGAACGCATCGTGATGGGCCTGCTCACCCTGGCTTCGGCCGCGCTGGTGCTGTGGCTGGTGGTGCCCGGGCCCAGCCTGGGGCGGAGGACCGCGCCCAGCTACCTCATCGGGTTCACCCGCGCCCCCCTGCCGCCACCCCCGCCACCTGCCGCCGGACCCTACCCGGTGCTCGGCGAACTGCTGCCCGAGGCACCCATCAACGAGCAGGGCATTCTGGTCAGCCTCCGGGCCATGGATACCTGCGAGGCCCACCTCGAAGGCGAGGACGGCACCCGGCTGCAGCACACCCTGCGGGTTTCCGAGCCCTGGCGTCTGCGCGTGAAGGGCCCCTTCTCCCTCGATCTCGACAATGCCGGCGTGGTGGGGGTCGAGGTGGCGGGCGTCCGCATCCAGCATGGCCAGAACGTGGGCTCGCCCTGGATGGGGCGCTTCGACGCCCAGGGCCATTGGCTGAAGCCGGCCCCCGAACCCCTTCCGAACGTTCCTGTCCCTCCTCCCGCCGGGGAGCCCGAGTCCGAGTGACCATGCATCCGATCGTCGACCGATTCATCCAGGGGCAGCTGCCCGAACCCATGGCCATGGCCCTGGCGGGGGGCGGTCTCCCGGTTCCGGCGCCGGATCTGCTGGCGGCCCTGGCCCACGCCATCCTGAAGGAGACGCCCTACGCCGCCCGCGCCATCGGGGCCCTGGAGGCCATGCCCGAATCGGTGCTCTCGGGCGTCCTGCTCGGCCCGGTGGACCCCCCGACCGGGCTGCAGGTCATCCTCTGCCATCGCAAGGAGCCGGCCCTGCTGGAGGCGGCCCTCCTCCACCCCGCCCTGACGGCGGAGATCGTCGAATCCTCGATCCCCTCCATGCCCGGGAGCGTGCTGGAGATCCCGCTGAACAACCAGGTGCTCTGGATGCAGCGCCCGCGGATCCTGGACCTCCTCGAGGAGCACCCCGAGGGCGAGTACGTCATCAAGCGGCGCGTGAACGAGTACCGCTTCGAAGTGTTGCGTCTGGTGCCCGAGGAGGTGAAGCAGGAGCGCCTCGAGATCATCGACGAGGTGGAGGCCGGGCACCTGGACCGGGCCTGGTCCGAGCTGCCGCTGCCCAAGGAGAAGAGCCGCGAGGAGGCGGAGGCCGAGGACGAGAGCGAGGAATTGGCCGCCGAGCGGCGCCTCCTGGCACAGAAGCCCCTGGTGGACGACGAGGGCAACGAGATCAACCTCACCCTCACCCAGCGCATCGCGCGGCTGCGGACCAACCAGAAGATCATCCTGGCCCTCAAGGGCGGCAAGGAGGAGCGCACCATCCTCATCCGCGAAGCCAACCGCCTCATCCAGGTCAACGTCATCCGGAACGGCCGCATCACCGAGGGGGAGATCGCCTACATCGCCCAGATGCGCACCGTGAACGAGGAGGTGCTCCGGATCATCTCGAACACCCGGGAATGGATGAAGAAATACACCATCACCAAGAACCTGGTCATGAACCCCCGCACCCCCCTGCCCATCGCCATGACCCACTTCAAGCGGCTCCTGGAGTCCGACATGAAGCTGCTGGTGAAGGACCGCAACGTGCCCGAGATCCTGCGCCGCGAGGCCAAGCGCCTGATCGACGGCAAGGCCCAGGGGAGGGGGTAGGCTGGGGTTGGAGGGCATCCCCGGGGCGGGCGATGGGGATTCCTCCACGGCGCCTCCGGCGCCGCTCCGGCCGCGCGAATTGCTGGCACGCCGCTGATCCTTTGCGGCAGCCCCCCGGGCCGCCTTCGCAGGCCCGAGTCAGCCTGCCAGCGATTCTGCGACTTCAATCCCCGCCACCTCTATCTCCAAACCAGAAGGCCCGCCATCGGCGGGCCTTCTGGTTTGGAGCGGGCGATGGGGATT
>JAJYBX010000411.1:935-2653 GCA_021778785.1 Acidobacteriota bacterium | reverse complement strand
CACCAGGGCGTAGAAGGTGCCCTCGGGCTTGCGGAGCTTCACGCCGTTGAAGGTGCGCAGCTCCTGCATCAGCACGTCGCGGTTGTTCTGGATGGTGAGCCGGAGGCTCTCCACCACGTTCTGCACGCCCACCAGGGCGCCCTCGGCGGCCACCTGCATGGCGGGGCTCACGCAGCTGGTGGTCTGGGCCTGCACGTTGGTCATCACGCGGACCAGTTCCCGGGGCGCGATGGTCCAGCCCACGCGGAAGCCGGTCATGCCGTAGAGCTTGGCCACGCCGTTCACGATGATGAGCTTCGTGGACTCGCTGTCCGCCCGCGTGAAGGCCGTGCCGGGCTTCGGGCGCAGGCCGTCGAAGACCAGCTTCTGGTAGATGTCGTCGAGGATGAGGTAGATGCCCTTCGTCTCGCAGAACTCCACCATCCGGGCCACGAAGTCGTCGCTGTACACGGCGCCGCTGGGGTTGTTGGGGCTGTTGAGGATGATGGCCTTGGTGTTGGAACCCACGGCCCGGACCACCTCCTCGAAGCGCGGGTGGAAGCCGCCGTCCTCGGGCGTCACGATCACGGGGATGGCCTGGCACATCCGGATGATCTCGGGGTAGCTCACCCAGTAGGGAGCCAGCACCACCACCTCGTCCTGGGGATTGCACAGGGTGAAGAGGATGTTGAAGAGGCACTGCTTGGCCCCGTCGGAGGCGATGACGTTCTCCGGGGAAACCAGGCGGTCGTAGGTCTCCTCGGTGTACCGGATGATGGCCTTCTTCAGGGAGGGCAGGCCATCCGTGGGGGTGTACTTCACGTCCCCGGAGGTGAGCCGGGCCGCGCCCTGGAGGATGGCGTTGATGGGGGCCTTGTTCTTGGGTTCCCCGATGCCCAGGTTGATGACCGGCTCCCCCTTCTCCCGGAGGATGCGGGCCTCCTCGTTGAGCCGGAGGGTGGGCGATTCGGCGATGGAACGGGCGAGTTGGCTGAGGCTCATGGGGCGTCCTGGAATGACTGGGGCTTGGGAAGGCCTTATTCTGGTCCCTTCCCGCGCCAATACCAAGCGCCCGTGCCCCCCTCGAGGATTCCAGTCCCATGTCCACGCCCATGATGCAGCAGATCGCCGGTCTCAAGCGCGAGGCCGGGGACGCCGTGCTGCTCACGCGGATGGGGGACTTCTACGAGATCCTGGGGGAGGACGCCGTCCGCGCCGCGCCGGTGCTGGAGATCGCGCTGACCATGCGGGGCAAGGGGACGGAATCCGAAACGCCCATGTGCGGCGTGCCCCACTTCGCCCTCGACTCGTACCTTCCCAAGCTCCTGGCGGCAGGCTTCTCCGCGGCCATCGCCGAGCCCACGGCGAAGGCCGAGGAGGTGAAGGGACTTCTGCCCCGCGCCATCAAGCGCATCATCACCCCCGGCACATGGCTGGACGACGATGCCCGCTGGCTCTGCGCGCTGCATCGGTCCGGCAGCGCCTGGGGCCTGGCCCTGCTCCAACTGGCCTCCGGCGCCCTGCGGGTGCTGCCGGGGGAGGGTGAAGAGGCCTTGCGGGCCACCCTGGAACGAATCACCCCGCAGGAGCTGATCCTGGCCGAGGGCGCCGCGGACGTGCCGGATCTGGAGGCCGCCCGCACCCGGCTGCCCGCCTGGCGCTTCGAGGCCTCCCGCGCCCGCCAGCAGGTGCTGGCCTTCTTCGGCTGGCAGCACCTCGAGGGCGTGGGCCTGGATCCC
>JAJYBX010000411.1:0-925 GCA_021778785.1 Acidobacteriota bacterium | reverse complement strand
GGTGGGTGCCCTGGCGGCCCTGCTGGACCACGTGGAGGCCACCCAGAAGGGCCGCCCGGCGCACATCCAAGGGGTGGCCCTCGAACTGGGCGCCTCCGGTCCCCTGCTGGACGCCACCAGCGCCCGCCACCTGGAGGTCTTCGCCAACGGCCTGGACGGCGGCAAGGCGGGCACCCTCGCCGCCCTGCTGGACCAGTGCCGCACCCGCATGGGTTCGCGGCTCCTGAAGGCCTGGCTGGAGCAGCCCCTGCGCGACCGCGCCGCCCTGGTGCGCCGCTGGTCCCAGGTGGCCTGGCTCACGGAGGACCGCCGCCGCGGGCCCCTGCAGACGCTCCTGGCGCGGGTGCCCGATCTGGACCGCCTGCTGGGCCGCGTGGCCCTGGGCCTCGCCACGCCGCCCGAGCTCGCGCAGCTCCGCGAGGGCCTGGCCGTCCTCCAGAGGCTGCCCGAGCTCCTGCAGGACGAGGGCTGGGCGCCCGAGGTGGCGGAGCTGGGCCTGTGGCCGGCGGACACGCCGCTCTGCACGCCGCTGCTCGCGGAACTCCAGCGGGTCCTCGCGGAGGCCCCGCCCCTGGACCTGGAGAAGGGCGGCCTCGTCCGCGACGGCGTGGACGCCGAGCTGGACGAGGTGCGCCGCCTGGCCCGGGACGCCAAGCAGGTGATGCTGGAGCTGGAGGAGGAGGAGCGCCGGGCCAGCGGCATCCAGAGCCTGAAGATCAAGTACAACCGCGTGTTCGGGTACTACTTCGAGATCACGAAGGCCAACCTGGGTGCGGTGCCGGGCCACTTCCTGCGCAAGCAGACCCTCGCCAACGCCGAGCGCTTCACCACCGAGAAGCTGGTGGCCTTCGAACAGCGGCTGCTGAGCGCCGAGAGCGACCAGGCCCGGCTGGAGGCCGCCCAGTTCCATCGGCTGTTGGCCCTG
>JAJYBX010000410.1 GCA_021778785.1 Acidobacteriota bacterium | reverse complement strand
GATGAGGCGCGACCCGTTCACCATGGAAGAATTCAGGGCGATGGCGTTGGGCAGGTCCTCCCGGCGCTCCACCATCTGGTGCAGGAAGGCCTGCCGGGCCGGCATGTCGAAGGCGTTGACCACGCCCTGGAACACGCTGAGCCAGAGGATCTCCGCCACGGTGATGCGGTGGGGCAGGGCCAGGGCCGCGAGGGCGAAGGACTGGAGCATGGACAGCACCTGGGTGACCACCAGCACCCGGTGGCGGTCCAGGCGGTCCACCCACACGCCGGCGAAGGGACCCAGCAGGAAGGTGGGGATCTGGCTCGCGAAGCCCGCCAGGCCCAGGAGGAAGGCCGATCCCGTCAGGCGGTACACCAGCCAGGACATGGCGATGCGGGTCATCCAGGTGCCGATGAGCGAGAGGCTCTGGCCTCCGAAGAACAGGCGGTAGTTCCGGAACTTCAGGGCCCGCAGCGCATAGCGCCAGCCGCCCTCCTCGCCTGACTGATCCCTCGGGTCCACGAACGCTCCCCCGCCATCCTCCCGTGTCCGGGGGGCCCGGGCAAGGGCCCCGCCCGGGTACCATGGCGGGTGCGCCGGACCGGCGCCGAGAGGCCCCATGCGATTCTCCGAGTACCTCGACGCCGAATGGAAACCCGCCCTGGGCTGCACCGAGCCCGCGGCCGTGGCCTACGCGGCCCAGCTGGCCGCGGCCCAGGGGGAGGGCCCCATCCAGTCGGTGCGGCTGGTGGTGGATGCCCGCACCTACAAGAACTGCCACGCCGTGGGCATCCCCAACTCCGGGCGCCGGACCGGCATCCTCTGGGCCCTGGCCCTGGGGACGCAGCTGCCCGACGAGGGCCTCGGCCTCCGCTGCTTCGAGGCCGTCACGCCGGATCTGCTGGCCGAGGCCGGCGGCCTCATCGAGGCGGGCCTCCTCCAGGTGGAGGTGGATGCCGAGCGTCTGGATCTCCACATCGACTGCACCGTGGCGCGGGCGCGGGGCACCGGCCGGGCCGTGCTGGCCCGGGACCACACCCATCTGGCCCTGCTGGAGGCCGATGGCCGTCGGGTGGGCGGCTCCGAGGCTGGGGACGGCGAGTCCTCCTCCGCCCTGCGGGAGGCCCTGGCCGCCACGAGCCTCCGCGACCTCATGGCCTTCGCGCGGGAGCTCACGGACGCGGACCGGGTCCGGCTGCGGGAGGGCGCCGAGCGCAACCTGGCCATGGCCCTGCATGGCGTGGCCCTCATGCCCGAGGGCTTCGTGCCCCCGGAGGGTCACGATCCCCTGACCCGCTTCTCGCGGCTCGTGAGCGCCGGGGTCTACGCCCGCATGTCCGGCGAGCCCCTGGGCGTGGTCTCCCTGGCGGGCTCGGGGAACAAGGGCATCACGGTGGCCGTGCCGGTCACCCTCTGGGGCCGGGAGAAGGGGCACCCGCAGGAACGCATCGACGAGGCCCTGGCCTTCGCCTGCCTCATGACCTCGACCACCACCCACCGCCTGGGCACGCTGTCCTCCATCTGCGGGGCCGCCAACGCCGCGGGCATCGGCATCGCCTCGGGGCTGGTGATGCTGGAGGGCGGCCGTCCCGACCAGGTGGATCTGGCCATCCACAACATGGTGGGCAACCTGGCCGGCATGATCTGCGATGGCGCCAAGATCGGCTGCGCCATGAAGACCATGACCGGCGCCGACGCGGCCTTCCGCTCCGCCACCCTGGCCCTGGCGGGCTTCGGCATCCCGGCCACGGACGGCATCGTGGGCGAGGATGGGGAGGCCTCCCTGGCCAACCTGGGCCGCCTGGCCCAGCGGGGCATGGCCGGCGTGGACACCGAGGTGCTGGCCATCATGCAGGGCAAGCTCGCCCGCCCCACGGCCTGAACCCGTGGCGGAGCCCTTCACCTACCGGCCCATCGGCGTGGTGCGCTCGCCCTACCGGAACCGCATCGACGCGCCCCACCAGGCCCCCGTGGTGGCCGGGACCGAGGCCGGCGCCCCGGCGGAGGCCACCCTGGAGCTGGATCCGTCGATCCCCGAGGAGGCCCTGCGCGATCTCGAAGGCTTCGAGCGGGTGTGGCTCATCTTCGCCTTCCACCGCAGCGAGGGCTGGGCGCCCCTGGTGCAGCCGCCCCGCGGCCCGCGGGCGAAGCGCGGCGTCCTCGCCACCCGCTCGCCCCACCGGCCCAATGCCATCGGGCTGTCCGCCGTGGAGCTGGTGGCCGTGGAGGGCCGCACCCTGCGCCTGCGCGGCGTGGACCTGCTGGACGGAACGCCCGTGCTGGATATCAAGCCCTACGTGCCCTACGCCGACGCCTTCCCCGATGCGCGGGCCGGCTGGATCGATGCCGTGGACGAAGCCACCGGCCGCCACTCCGCGCCGGGGCCGAAGCGGCCTCGCGGGAAGACTTGAGGGCTGGACGCGGAAGGCGCGGAAGTCCGCGGAAGGCACAGAAGGAAGCCTTGAGATCAGTGCCTTCTTCCGCGCCTTCCAGTCGTTTTCCGTGCCTTTCGCGACCAGCCGTTCTGGCCCGTGGTTCAACGGAGGCCGTGGCGGGCCTTGAAGGCGGGCCACTCGGCCTTGAGGGCGATGAAGGCCGCCACGTCGGGGCACTGCAGGAAGGGGTTGGAGGCCCGCTCCCAGGCCATGGTCGAGCTGGGGCGGGCCCCGTAGTCGTG
>JAJYBX010000409.1 GCA_021778785.1 Acidobacteriota bacterium | reverse complement strand
CTCAAGGCGCTCATGGCCGAGGCCGGGGCATGATCCCGAAGGGCGCCCTCTGGGTGCGGATGCCCCGGTTCATCGGCGATGCGATGATGATCGCCCAGAGCCTCGAGCCCCTTCGGAGCCGGGGGACCCCACTCGTGGCCTGGGGACCTGGTCCGGTCATGGATCTCTTCGAAGGGAGCTCCTATTTCCAGGGCGTCTGTGCCGACGAGACTGGGAAGAGGGGGGCTTTCCACCAGGCCGGCCTGCTCAGGCAACACCAGACTTCCGGTGTCCTGAATTTCGGCCGCAGTCAGCGCGGTCTTCTGGCGGCCTGGCTGGCACGCGTCCCCCTCCGCCTGGGTTGGCGCGAAGGGGGGGGATGGCTGCTTGCCACCCACAGCCTGGCGTTCCGGGCGCCCGGTCACCAGATCGACCGCTACCGGGCTCTGCTGGGCATGGGGTTTCCCGGCCTGGTGCAGGAATCCTCTGCTCCCTTTCATCCGAGGGAAGATGCCAGGCTGCGAGCAGCCGGATGGCTCGATTCCCTGGGCATTCGTGGCCAGCACGCCGTCATCGCCTTCGGCGCCGCGGCGGATATCAAGCGGGTGGGTGCCGGGGTCTGGGCCGGCCTTGCCCCCCAGCTTGAGGCCCGGGGTCTGGCCGTCCTCTTCCTAGGGGGCCCGTTGGATCGGGACCTGCGCCAGGCGGATGAACTGAGGGGCCTGCTGCCCAGGGCCCGGATCCTCTGTGGCGAGACCGGCCTTGCGGTCGGTGCCGCGCTCCTCGAGGGGGCCGACATCTGCTTTGCCAATGATTCGGCCATGGCCCACCTCGCGGCGGCCTGCCACCGACCCACGGTCGTCATCTTCGGTCCCACGGATCCGCTCCGGACCCGGCCGCAGGGCCCCGGGGTGGCCGCTGCCCGAAACGAATCCCTGGATTGCCTCGCCTGCGGGTCCTTCAACTGCCGCCGGGGTGATCCTGCCTGCATGCAGGCTGTCGATCCGGGCCACCTCCTCCAGCGCGCCGCGGAGGTCCTGCCGAAGGGCTGGCCAACCCACCCTGAGCCTGCCTCCCATCCCCGAGCCGAGGGTCAATCATGAAAATCGTCCTCTTCCATCCTTCCCTGACCTCACTCGGGGGGGCGGAGATGCAAGTCATGGAGCATGGCCATCTGCTTCACGACCACGGGCATCAGGTCGAAGTATTGACCTTCGAGTACGACGTGGAGCGCTGGCACGATCGCCTCCCGGACATTCCGGTCCACGTGGCGACACGGCGGCATTGGACGGATCCGCTGTCGTTATCTACCGTCTCGAAACTGGTTCGTCGCGCCCGACGGGTTTGCCTGGAGCTCGGTGCCTGTGACATGGTCCTGGCCCACAACCACCCCTGTCACTCCATGGTCGGTGCGGGGAGTTCGGTCCCCCGCAAGGTCTGGTACTGCCACGAACCGCCCCGGGCGCTCTACTTCCGCGAGGCCGGCCCTTACATGGTGGGTATCACGGAAGACCAGGCCCGCCGGAGCTCCGTCGCCCATGCCGTGCGCCACCTGCTCCGCCGACACGACGAGCGGCTCGCTTCCCGGAGCAGCACCCTGCGGGCCAAGCGGGAGATGGATCAGCGTGGCGTTGCCGAGCTGTCGCTCGTGGTCGCCAACAGCCAGTTCACTGCCGACAACTTCCAGCGGACCTACGGAACCAGGCCTTCGAGCGTGATTTATCCCATGGTCCGGATGGGCGAGGGTGGGCTTGGCCGCCTGGGACTGGATCGGACTGGGCTGCATGTGCTCGTGCAGAGCCGGATGGAACTGCTGAAGAACCAGGAAGGCGTCATTCGCGGGTTTGCGGCGTTCCACCGCCGGCAACCCTCCGCGCACCTCCACCTCGTCGGCGAAGGCGATCAGCGGAAAGCCCTGGAAATCCTGGCGGCCTCCCTCCTCCCCCCGGGGGCTGTCACCTTCCATGGGTTCCTTCCCGCGAGCGACCTGGCGGCCCTCTACCGGCGATGCGATGTCTTCGCCCTGCTTCCCCTCGATGAGCCTTTCGGCATGGTGTTCCCTGAAGCGGCTTCCCGCGGACTGCTGCTGGTGGGACCCGACCATGGAGGACCGAAGGAGATCATGGAGGACGGCACCTACGGCTGGGGGGTGGATCCCTTCGACCCCGAGGCCTTCGCCGAGGCCCTGGCCAGGATCTGGTCCCTGCCCGACGCGGAGGTGCAGCGCCGGAGGGAGGAGGCCGATGCGGCCTGTCGAGCCCGCTACTTGCCGGGGGTCGTCGGGCCTCAGCTTCTCCGTGCGCTTGGTCTTTGAACGTTCCTTCAGGCCGGGCGCCTCCCATGGTGGAGCCCCATCCCGAAATGCCGTGCTATCGCCATATTCCGGCTGAATTACGGGCCTCCTGACCCTGTCGGCGATGGACCCGGAGTCTGGGCAGGAGGAGGAGGGTGGCAAGCCAGAGGGCCAAGACTCCCCATCTGCCGAGCAGCAGGAAGGGGAGGAGTGCGGCAAGGAGGAGGAGGGACCGGGCCAACTTCCGTCCCGAGAGTGAGGCCGGCAGTGCTCCTACCTTGAGGAGGGGAGCGGCATGGACCCAGCCGAGGAGTCCCAGAGAAGCGAGGAAGGCGGCAAATGGGACGAGAAAGCACCCGCGCGGAAACCCCAGGAACACCAGGGCAC
>JAJYBX010000408.1 GCA_021778785.1 Acidobacteriota bacterium | reverse complement strand
AGCGGCATTCCGCCCCGGAGTCCGCCATGTCGCTTTGTTCGCGTTCCGCCGTCGCGCTGATGGTCCCGGCCCTGCTGGCCGCGGCCCCCCCGAAAGCCGGGGGCATGGACCCGAAGGCCCTCCGGGCCTGGATGGACTCGGCCGCGCCCACGGCCGCCCATGACCGGCTGAAGGCCTACGTGGGGACCTGGACCACCCGGCAGACGGACTGGCTGCCCACGGGGGACAAGTGGAACGAGGCCGACGGCACCGCCACCTGCCGCCTCCTCCTGGGAGGTCGTTTCCTCCAGGAGGACTACGCCACGACGCTGGATGGGCACCCCTTCCATGCCCTCAGCCTCATGGGCTTCGATCGGCAGCAGAACGCCTACGTGGCCGAATGGCTGGACGATTTCGGGACGGGCATCATCACCCTGGAGGGCACCTTCGATGGGCCGGGTCACGTGCTCACCCTCCTGGGACCCGCCCCGGCCGCCCCCACCGGCGGGCGGGCCGCCGGGGGCTGGCGGGTGAAGGACACGTGGTGGGACCCGGACCACCATGCCGTGGCCTGGTGGGGGCAGGGCATCGACGGTCGGCCCGTGAAGGTCTCCGAGATCCTCTACACGCGGGATCGCTGAGGGGAACCAGGGCGGCCGCCCGCCGGCGCCGGCCTGCCGTTCGCCGGTACGGGGGCCGCGGGGGGGCCCCGGCGGCCTACCTTGGGGACGTTCCCCCGGGAGCCTCCATGGCCACCATCTCCTCCGCATCCCTTCCCGTCCGCCTGCTCCAGACCGCCTGCCTGGTCCTGTTGGCCACGGGCCTCGGCCCCACGGCCCTGAGGGCCCAGGAGACCCCCATCGTCACCCTGGGGGATCTGGCCTCCGCCGAGGTGCGGCAGCAGGGCTTCACGCTGCCGCGCCCCATGAAGGTCCACGTCTTCGCCCGGGGGGCCGGGGTGCGGTTCTGGTGGGATGACCGCAGCGGCGTCCGCCTCTTCGCCGCGGGCTGGATCCTCGACGCCGCCACCCGGGAGGTGGTCTGGCAGATGAACAGGGCGCCGGCCCGGCGCGCGGGCGGCTTCCGCATCGCCGACCAGGTGCTGGACCTGCCCGCGGGCCGCTACGAGGCCTACTTCGCCGACTACGGCTTCGGGGAGAACCTCTTCCTCTCCGCCTGGATCCGCAACATCGACCGGCGCGATCTCCACGCCCAGGCCGCTCCGCGGAGCAGCCACAGCCTCCTCGGCGCCCTCGGCGTCAGCCGGGAGGGCGTCGAACGGGAGTGGCGCCGGCAGGTGGACCGGTACGGGATGCAGATCAGCGTGCCGTCCGCCGATGCCGCCTCGGTGGCGGTCTTCGCCGCCCCGCTGCCCTGGAAGAACAGCTTCCTGACCCTGGCCGCGGACCGGGACGGGGGCCGGTGGACCCAGGCCTTCCACATCCGCCGCCCCATCGCCGTCCACGTCTATGCCGAGGGCGAGGCCAGCGGCCGCCGGATGGCGGACACGGGCTGGATCCAGGACGCGCGCACCCGGAAGGCGGTCTGGGAGATGACCCCGGAGAAGGCCCTGTATGCCGGCGGGGCCGAGAAGAACCGGCGGCAGGTGGAGGTGATCCAGCTTCCGGCGGGAGATTACATCGCCACCTTCGTCACCGACGACTCCCACTCGCCCGCGGACTGGAATGCCCAGCCGCCCTGCGATCCGGGGCGGTACGGCCTGACCCTCTCCACGCCCGCCGATGCGGACCTGCAGGCGGTGTCGCTGATCCCGGAGCCGGCGCCGGGGCCCGTCCTGGCCGAGCTGGTGCGGGTGAAGGACGACCAGGACCTGCGGGCCCCCTTCACCCTGAAGTCGGAGCAGGCGGTGCGCGTCTATGCCATCGGCGAACGGGACGACGATGAGATGGCGGATGGGGCCTGGATCGAGGATGCGGCCGGGAAGAGGGTCTGGCGGATGGATGCCCTCCGCAGCGAACCCGCCGGCGGGGCCTCCAAGAACCGCCAGGTGGATGACGTGGTGACCCTGCCGAAGGGGACCTACACCCTGCGGGTCCGTACCGATGGCTCCCACGCCTACGGCGACTGGAACGCAGCCCGGCCCTGGGATCCGGAGCACTACGGCGCCACGGTCTACGGCGTCAAGTGACCGGCTTCTCCTCCGTGGTGGGCGGGGGCCCGCCGCCCTCGATGCCGGCCTCGGGGTGGAACCGCGCCGCGCACTCGGGGCAGATGCCGTGGGTGAACTGCGCGGAGGAATGGCACTGGATGTAGTGTTCCAGTTGGGTCCAGTAGCCCAGGTCATCGCGGATCCGCTTGCACCAGGAGCAGATCGGCACCAGGCCGCTCAGGGTCTGCACCTCGGCCAGGGCGTCCCGGAGCTCCTGGATCAGCCGCTCCCGCTCCTCCGTGGCCCGGACCCGATTCGTGATGTCCCGCGCGATCACGGAGATGCCCGACAGGGTGCCGTCCCCGAGGACGATGGGGCAGGCCGTGAGGGCGACGTGGATCAGGGTCCCGTCCTTCCTGCGCCGCAGGGTCTCGTGGTTGCGGAATCGCCGGCCTTCGCGGAGGGCGTCCAGGAGTTCCCGGGAGGCGGGCAGCAGGTCCTCGGGCACGATCAGGGAGGGGGGCTGCCCGATGGCCTCGTCGGCGCGGTAGCCATAGAGGGCCTCGGCCCCT
>JAJYBX010000407.1 GCA_021778785.1 Acidobacteriota bacterium | reverse complement strand
CGTTGGGGCTCAGGTACGAGTAGGAGTGGAAGTCCATGAGGCCCAGGGAACCGAAGCTCCCGTTCACGATGGCCTGGGCCGCGGGGGAGGCGCTGGTGCTGAAGGCGGTGCTGGTGGTGTTGGCCTGGGCATCGCCCGGCCCGTGGCCCGCCACGAAGGTGAAGCCGTAGGGGTTCACGCCGTTGACGGAGACCAGGTCGTTGAACACGGTGTAGGCGTCCGTGCCGCCGGTGCCGCTGTAGCGGGCGGCGCCGATGTGGTTGCCCACCACGAACAGGCCGCCCCCGTTCTGGACGTAGCTGAGGATGGCCTGCTTCTCGGCGGCGGTGAACCGGGTGTAGGGCTCGTCGATGATGTAGACGGCGTAGTTGGCGAGGTCCTGGGGGTTGGTGCTGTCGCCGTAGGTGACGCGGCCCGCGGGGGGCAGCGTCTGGATGGCGTAGCCGGCCTGGTGGAGGTCGAAGCCCCAGGCGCTGATGCCGCCGTTCCAGTCGGTTTCCGTGGCGGGGCTGGCGGGGGAGGGATCGGGCTCGTGGCCCGAGCAGATCACCCACTCGGCGGAGGTGCCGGCCTCCTCGTGGCGGGTGTGGTCGAAGAGGACCCGCTTGGGGGTCTGGGCTCCCAGGCTGGCCGCCAGGGCCAGGGGGAGGAGGAAGCGCAGGCGTCGCATGAGGACCTCGGAGGGAAGTAAGGGTTCCTTCCCATTGCAGACGAGGCGCCTGTGAACAGGGCGTGAATTCGACAGTCTTAACAACAATTAACATCTGCCCCCGTCCGCAGGGGCGCGTCAGACTGGAGGGCCATCCAGGACCCGACCATGCCGTTGCGCTCCGCCCTCGTCTCCGCCCTCCTCGCCGCGGCGCTGCTGGCGCAGGCCCCGCCCAAGGCCGCGGATCCCGTCCCGCCGGCGCAGATCACGCTCACCACGCCCTTCCCCGTGCACCTGGGCAGCGTGGGGCCGAAGGAGGTGCGGGACGCCGTCTTCGGCATCAAGAGCCTCGCCGATCATCCGTTCCACTTCAGGGTGATGGATCTCTCCCTGGGTTTGGATCTGGATGCCGCCCAGTTCAAGGAGGCCCTCCAGCCCGGCGAGGTGCGGATGGTCCACGTCCGCGTGAATCCCGAGGGGATGCTGGGCTACATCCGGGGCGCCGTGCGGCTGGGCACGGACGATCCCACGCAGCCCTTCTACATCCTCCGCTACGACATGGTCGTGCGCCCTGAGCTGGTCGTGGACGCGGAGCGCCGGACCCTGGGGGAGGTGGCGCCCTGGGAGAGCCCCACGTCCGTGTTCCGGTTCACGCGCGAGGGCGGCGAGCCCGTGCGGGTGGACCTTGCCTCGGCGCTGCCGCCCTACCTCCAGGTGGAGGTGGCGCCCCAGGGGCCCGTGGCGGAGCTGAGGGCCACCCTCCGGCCCAGCCTCCTGAAGCCCGGGGTGATGGCGGGCCTGGAGGTGCTCCGGGTGACCACCAATGCCCCGAAGCAGCCGACGTTCACCCTCTACCTGGACTGGCGGCTGGCCCTCCCTGTGGTGCCGACGCCCTCCCGCCTGGTGTATGACGACGCCAAGACGACCCTGCTGGCCGTGGCGTTGAAGGCCCGGGACGGGAAGCCCTTCCGCATCGAGTCCGCGGAGATCGCGGGGAAGGGCTACGAGCTGCTGGACCGCCCCGGTCCGGCCGCCGTGGGCCAGACGCTCCGGGTCCGCCGCCTGGGCACCGGCGCCGCCCTCCTGGTGCTCCGGTTCGCCGGGGTGGCCGAGCCGCTGAAGGTGCCCCTCGAGTACCTCGATCCCCGGGCCAAGGGCCCTGCGCCCCAGCCCCCGCTTCCGGAACCGGAACCGGAGCCCCACCATCATCATTGAGGCGCCCCGCGCCTGGAGGTACCCCGTGGTCCTGATCGCCCTCCTGCTGCTCGTGGCCGGTTCCCTGGCCTGGCGCCTGAAGACCCGCGTGGGCTTCCCCCTCTCCGCCCGGCTCAATGTCCTGCAGTGGGCGGGCTGGGTGCTGGGCGTCCTCTTCTTCCTGGCCTCCATGGCCGTGGTGGTGCCGCCGGGCCAGGCGGGCGTGGTGGTGCTCTTCGGCAAGGTGAATCCCGAGCCCCTGCCTTCGGGCCTCCACTTCATCAATCCCTTCTCCCAGGTGGTGGAGCTGGAGGTCCGCACCCGGAACTACACCATGTCCAGCACCTCGGATGAGGGGCAGCGCCGGGGCGACGATTCCATCGCGGTCATCAGCTCGGACGGCCTGACGGTGCGGCTCGACGCCACCATCTTCTATTCGCTCCAGCAGGCGCGGGTCCCGGAGATCTACCGGACCATCGGGCCCGACGTGGAGGAGCGCATCATCCGCAGCGAGATCCGGGCCAGCCTCCGGGACGCCGCCGCCGGCCTCACGGCCACGGACCTCTACACCACCAAGCGCCAGGCCTTCGTGGACCAGGTGACGAAGACCCTCAAGCGCGCCTTCGAGGCCCGGGGCATCACCCTGGAGCAGATGCTGCTCCGGAACGTGATCCTGCCGGACCAGATCACGAAATCCATCAATGACAAGATCAGCGCGGACCAGGACGCCCAGAAGATGGCCTTCGTCCTGCAGAAGGAGAAGCAGGAGGCCGAGCGCAAGCGCATCGAGGCGGAGGGCCAGGCCCGCGCCCAGCAGATCGTGAGCC
>JAJYBX010000406.1 GCA_021778785.1 Acidobacteriota bacterium | reverse complement strand
CCTCGCCCTGGCCCTCGTCCGCGACCTGCTGGCCTGCCAGGTGCCGAACACCTGCCCCCACGGCCGCCCCATCCTCAAGAAGCTCAGCCTGGGAGACCTGGAGCGGAGCTTCGGACGGCGCGTCTAGGACCCGGGGACCCGTCCCGTGGCAGGCTTGTCCAGGGTTAAGGACAAAGCGACCTCTCCCCGAAGCGATCCCTGAGGAGTCCCCGATGGCGGCCACCCATTGCCAGATCGTCATGGTCAAGCCCGAAGGCAACGTCCACGCCCAGGCCTTCCAGGAGGTGGCGGAAACCCTCCTGTACGCCCTCCAGCGCATGGGCGTCCCGGCCCGGATCACGACCAACGAGGTCGATGGGGCCGCCGTGAACGTCCTTCTGGGCTGGCACCTCCTGGGCGAGGAGGCCCTGGCCCGGCTGCCCGAACAGACCGTCGTCTACAACCTGGAGCAGCTGGACGAGCAGAACCGGCCCATGCTGGACCGCCTGCTGGCCCTGGGGGCCCGCTTCGAGGTCTGGGACTACAGCCGCCGGAATCTGGAGATTCTCCGCGGTTCTGGCTTTCCGGGAACGCTGAACCACGCGCCGGTGGGGTTCGTGGAGGAACTGAGCAGGATCCCGAAGGCGCCGGTGCAGGAGATCGATGTGCTGTTCTACGGGTCGGTCAACGAGCGCCGGCTGAGGATCCTCGACGGGCTCCGGGCTCAGGGGCTGAAGGTGGAGGCGGTCTTCGGTGTGTACGGCGCGGAGCGGGACGCCCTCATCGGGCGCGCGAAAGTCGTCCTCAACATGCACTACTACGATTCGAGCATCTTCGAGATCGTGCGGGTGTCCTACCTCCTGGCGAACCGGAAGGCCGTGGTCGCGGAATGCCACCCGGGCACGGATGTGGACCCGGAGCTGCGCGAGGCCGTCCGTGCGGTTCCGTACGACGGACTGGTCGAGGCGAGCCTGGGTCTGGTGCGCGACGAGGGTGCCCGGGTTGGCCTGGAAGAACGGGGGTACGGGATCTTCTCCGCGCTCCGGGAGGAGGTCATCTTGGGCGGCATCCTGAGAGGAGAGCCAGACCCCTCGGAACCGGCTCCCCGACCTGCCGCCGCCCCGATGGCTGCACCGATCGCACAGCTCGCCCGCGAGGGTGGCGCGGCGGCTCGTTCTGACAATTCGTATTACCGCGGCCTGAACCAGCACCTCATGAGGGTGGTGCCCGACTCCGCCATGGAGATCCTGGAAGTGGGCTGCGCCGAAGGACGGCTCGGTGCTGCGTTGAAGGAGCTGCGGCCCGGGCGGCGGGTGTACGGAATCGAACGGGAGGCCGAGGTCGCGGCCCGCGCGGCCGACCGGCTGGACCGCGTCTACACCATGGATCTCGAACGGGATCCGGTCGGGGTCGAAGCCGCCAGCCTGGACGCCATCCTGTTCGGGGACGTCCTGGAGCACCTCCTGGACCCCTCTTCCGTGCTCAAGGGGATGGCGCCGCTCCTGCGGCCAGAGGGGCGCATCTACTGCTGCATCCCGAATGTCCAGCACCACTCCGTCGTGACGCCGCTCATCCGAGGGGAGTTCCAGTACCAGAAGGCCGGCCTCCTGGATGCGACCCACCTCCGCTTCTTCACCTGGGCCAGCTTCACCCGGCTGCTGCTGGATGCCGGCTTCGCGCCGGACATCCGGGATGTGATTTCCAGTCCCATCCCCGATGTGTTGATGGAGGCGTTCCGTCCCCTTCTTCAGCAATTGAAGGCGGATGGAGATAGAAGCCGTCTCACGCTGTCCGCCTATCAGTGGATCTTTGAAGGGCGTCCCATGGGCTCGAGTGGGAAGCCCTCAAGGCCGCGGAGGATTTCATTTGTGGCCTGCGTGAATGACGATGTCCAGTTGTCAGAAAATCTTGCGGCTTCCCCCTGTTTCCAGGGGCCTGATCCGGAGCAATTAATCATCGTCCGTGGCGCTTCGAGTGCCGCAGATGGCTTGGCAGCAGGCCTTCGCAGCGCCCATCACGAAATCGTGATCCTCGTGCACCAGGACATCTACCTGCCGGAGGGCTGGGTTTCCCGCTTCCTTCATCAGTGGGAAATGGCCGAAGCCCGGTTCGGGGAGATTGGCGTCGCAGGCGTTTACGGTGCCACCTATGCCGAGCATGTCCCGGGGAACACAAAGCGCTTCGGCCACGTGGTGGACCGGATGCATCTTTTATGGGAAGAGCCTGACCTTCCCGCCCAGGTTGCAAGCCTTGACGAAATCATCCTGGCCTTTGATCGGAAGCATGGACTCGGACCTGATCCTTCTCTCGGGTTCCATATGTATGGCTCGGATGTCGTCATGCAGGCGCGGGACCGGGGACTTCAGGCGGTGGTTCTGGATGTTCCTTGTTTCCATAATTCCCGATCTACCTTCACCCTTCCCGAGGCATTCCACCAAAGCGCCGCGATTTTTCGGAGGAAGTGGGGGCGGAACTTCCCTTTCGCCTCCTCCTGCATGGTGTTCCGTTAAACCTCCGCGGTCAGTTTAAGTGGGACCCGTTCTCCTTCCCGGCTCCTTCCCACTTATCCCGCTCCGCCACAAGATCCAGCCCCAGCCGCTTGGCGGCGGTGTAGAGGGCGGGGCGGGCGAGGCCGAGGGTGCGGGCGGCTTCGGCGGCCTGGAAGCCGTGGTTGCGGAGGGTCTCCAGGAGGA
>JAJYBX010000405.1 GCA_021778785.1 Acidobacteriota bacterium | reverse complement strand
ATCCAGAAGGGGGACGTGAAGTAGCGTCCTTCAGCGCTCCAGGATGAAGGTCACGGGGCCGTCGTTCACCAGCTCGACGGCCATGTGCTCCTGGAAGAAGCCGGACTTCGTCCGGGGGTGCTGGGCCCTCAACTGCTCGAGGAAGGTGGCGAAGAGGGCCCGGGCGGCCCCGGGTGCCATGGCGCCGTCGAGGGAGGGCCGCCGGCCGCGGGCGAGGCTCCCTGCCAGGGTGAACTGGCTCACGGCCAGGATCTCGCCGCCCACCTCCGCCAGGCCGAGGTTCATCTTCCCGTCGGTGTCCTCGAAGATCCGCAGGGAGGCGATCTTGGCCGCGGCCCAGGCGCAGGTCTCCACCGTGTCGCCCGTCTCCAGGCCGACGAGCACCAGCAGGCCGGGCCCGATGGCGGCCTCGAGCTCCCCGGCCTGCACGGAGGCCCGCTTCACGCGCTGGATGACGGCCTTCACCGGATGACCCTCCCCCCCGACTCTGCCAGAGGAAGGCTGGATCGGTCACTGTCGCTGGCGGGATGGCTCAGGCCGGGGCCTGGGTGCGCTGACGCCGCCAGGCCAGGATCAGCCCGAGGGCGATGCAGCCATTGAAGATCAGCCCGAACAGGGCCTCACCGTTGAAGATGCGCACCTGCCCCCCGAACAATCCCGGGCGCCCCATGTAGACATCACCCAGCAGGACGGGGTTCCAGAGGTTCCAGCTGAAGTGCAGCACGGCGCAGGGCCAGACGGAGCGGCTCCAGCGGTAGAGCGCGGCGAAGGGCACGGCGGCCGCGGCGATGGAGAGCAGGAACACCGCGTTCAGGACCGGGTGCCCCTTCTGGGTGCTGGAGAAGAGGATGGGGAGATGGAAGGCGGCCCACACGGGCATGGTGATGGCCGCGGCCACGAGGGGGCGGTCCGCCCATCGGCGCACGAGGTAGCCCCGCCAGCCGATCTCCTCGCCCAGCTCGCCGGGGAAGGGGCCGTGGACGAGGAAGGTGGGCACGAAGAGGAGGAGGCGGAACACGTGGTGCAGCCAGGCCCACCGGGCGGGGAGCGCAGCCTTCAGCCGCTCGGGCCAGCTTCGCCGGTAGGCCGCGGCCACGAGCAGCCAGGGCAGGAGCATGAGGACCCACGCTAGGCCCATGAACAGGAGCACCGCTGGTCCGTGCAGGACGCGCGTGCGGCCCAGGTGGACGCTGAGGGCCTGGGGCTGGAAGACGATGAATCCCGCGTGGCCGGAGACCGCCTGCCAGCCGTAGGCCAGCAGGAGGCAGAACCCGACCATGACCAGGGGGTAGACCATGGCGAGCAGCCAGGGGCGCCAGCCGGTGAAGGCGAAGCCCGCGGCGCGGGGCGGTTCCCGCCGGAAGGCCCAGGCGCAGCCGAAGGCCACCAGGGCCGGCACGCACATGAGGACGCGGAGGAGTTGGCCGTGGCGTTCATCGTGCAGCCACCAGGCCCCGACTGCCCAGCTCAGGGGCAGGGTGAGGGCAATGAACCAGAGGGTCTCCTTGCGGGTGGGCATGGCGGCTCCTGGGATCCGGATGGCCTACGCGAGAACGGCGGTGAGGATGAGTGTCCGGGGCACCAACCTGGCCGGTGCCCTCAGCCCCGCCCGAGCTTCTGCCGCGCCTTCCCGAGCAGGGCCCGGGCCTCGGGATGGCCGAAGCCCGCGGCGGCGGCGGCGTAGAATCCGGCGCACAGCACCACGAGGGGCAGGAGCCGCAGCGCGAGGGAGGACCGGGCGAAGGCGTAGGGGAGGTCCAGGGCCAGGGCATGGGCGCCGCCCCAGGCGACCAGGCCCATGAGGAGGCAGGCGCCGAGGGCGCGGAGGGCGGCGCTGGCCATGGGTCCCAGGCGGAAGCCGGGGAGCCGCGGGCGCAGCCGGAGCACCAGCCCCAGCACGCCGGCGAGGCTGGCCAGGCCGTTGGCCAGGGCCAGGCCGCCGGTGCCCAGAGGCTTCAGCAGGGCGAGGCTCAGGCCCACGTTCAGCACCATGGTCAGGCCCGCGATGGCCGCCGGCCCGCGGTAGTCCTTCAGGGCGTAGAGGGCCTGGTTGCCCAGGCGCTGGGCGGCCACGAAAGCCAGGCCCACGGACTGGAAGACCAGGGTGATGGCGGTCCAGTCCGAGGCGGCCGGGGAGTAGGCCCCGGTCCGGAAGAGCAGGGCGCAGATGGGGCGGGACAGCACGGCGAGGCCCACGGAGGCGGGCAGGACCAGCAGCAGCGAGGCCGAGACGGCCTGGGCCAGGCTGCGGTTCAGGGCGGGCCAGTCCCGGGCCTCGGCCTGCCGGGAGAGCGTCGGAAGGCCGGCGGTGGCCAGGCTCATGGCGAAGAGTCCCATCACCATCTCGCCCATCATGCCGCTGTTGTAGAGCACCATCTGGGCGCCGGTGGGCAGTTCCGAGGCCAGCGTGAGGCTGATGAGGGCGTTGATGGGGTAGATGCCCGCCGCCAGCAGGCCCGGGCCCATGCGCCGCAGGGTCCTGGCGACCCAGGGATCCCGGAGGTGCAATCCGAAGGCGAGGCCGAAGCCCTCCCGGCGCACGGCGGGCACGAGAACCAGCAGCTGCACCACGCCGCCCACGAGCACTCCAAGCGCGCAGACGAAGGCGACGGTCTCCATGGGGACCGGGCCGCTCCGCCGCAGCACATGGAGGGTGCCCCAGCCGAAGCCGATGAA
>JAJYBX010000404.1 GCA_021778785.1 Acidobacteriota bacterium | reverse complement strand
CACTGCCGACAGCTTGGCGAGGCTCTCGGCCCGGGCGCCCAGATCGGCCGTGATGGAGGGCAGGATCTGGGTTTCCGCCATCTCGCGCAGGACCTGGGTCTCGATGGCGACGGCCTTCTGGTACTGCTCGTGGCGGATGTGGACGCGGGCCTCGAGTTCGTGCTCGCCCAGGATGCCGGGGCGGGTGAAGACGGCCTTGGAGGCCGGCTGCTCCCAGATGTGCAGCGCCGCCACGGTGTCCTTGGCGTGGGGCAGACCGCGCCGCTCGGCTTCCTGCTTCCACTCCTCGGAGTAGCCGTTGCCCTCGAAGCGGATGGCCTTGGTCTCCACGATGGCCTTCTTCACCACGGCCATGACCGCGGCCTGGTGTTCCTTGCCGGCCTTCAGCTCGGCTTCGAGCTGGGCGTTCAGGCCCTCCAGGGCCTCGGCCACGGCCGCGTTGATCACGGTGAGCGGCAGGGCGATGGGCTGGCTGGAACCCACGGCGCGGAACTCGAACTTGTTGCCCGTGAAGGCGAAGGGGCTGGTGCGGTTCCGGTCCGTGGCGTCCTTCTCGATCATGGGCAGGTTGGCGATGCCCAGATCGAGGATGTGCTTGGCCGAGGCGTCCGCCGCGTCGCCCTTCTCGATGGCGTCCAGGATGTGGTTGAGCTGGGCCCCCAGGAAGACGGACATGATGGCCGGCGGGGCCTCGTTCGCGCCCAGGCGGTGGTCGTTGCCGGCGCTGGCGATGGCGGCGCGGAGGAGCCCGCCATGGGTGTGGATGGCCTTCAGCGTGGCGCTGAGGAAGTAGAGGAACTGGAGGTTCTGCTCGGGCGTGTGGCCGGGCTCCAGCAGGTTGGTGCCCTCTTCCGTGGCGATGCTCCAGTTCACGTGCTTGCCGCTGCCGTTGACGCCGGCGAAGGGCTTCTCATGGAGCAGGATGGCCAGGCCATGACGCTCGCCCACGGACTTGAGGAGCTCCATCAGCAGCTGGTTGTGGTCGCTGGCGAGGTTGGCGGGTTCGTAGATGGGCGCGATCTCGAACTGGTTCGGCGCCACCTCGTTGTGCCGGGTCTTGGCGGGGATGCCCAGCTTGAAGCACTCCAGCTCCACGTCCTGCATGAAGCCGAGGACGCGCTCCTTGATGCTGCCGAAGTAGTGGTCCTCCAGCTCCTGGCCCTTGGGCGGCTTGGCGCCCTGCAGGGTGCGGTTGGCGAACATGAGGTCGGGCCGCTGCTGGGCCAGCTCCAGGTCCACCGCGAAGTACTCCTGCTCGGGACCGCACTGGGCCACCACGCTCCCGGTCTGGAGGCCGAAATGGATCAGGGCCTCCTGGGCGCGGCGGGAGACGACCTCCATGGAACGCAGCAGAGGAACTTTGTGGTCCAGGGCCTCGCCGTGGTAGCCCACGAAGGCCGTGGGGATGCAGAGGGTCTTGCCGAGGGGCCCCTCCATGATGAACGCCGGGCTGGCCGGATCCCAGGCCGTGTAGCCCCGGGCCTCGAAGGTGGCCCGCAGGCCGCCCGAGGGGAAGGAGCTCGCGTCGGGTTCGCCCTGGATGAGCTGACTGCCGCTGAAGCGCTCGATGACCGACCCCGGCTCGTCCCAGGTGATGAAGGCGTCGTGCTTCTCGGCGGTGGCGCCGGTCATGGGCAGGAACCAGTGGGTGAAGTGGGTGCAGCCCTGCTCCAGGGCCCATTCCTTCATGGCCAGCGCCACGCTGCGGGCCACCTCCGGCGAGAGCGCTGTCCCGCGCCGCAGGGCCTGCCGGTACGCCTTGTAGACGTCCTTCTGCAGCCGCTCGCGCATGGTGCGTTCGTTGAAGGTGTTGCAGCCGAAGTACTGGCTGATCTTGGTCTGGTCCAGCCGTGAGATGCTGGATGTGTCGAGCCCCTGCGCCTTGGCCATGTGTCCCCCCCTTGGACGAAAAGGCATGAATCCATATAGACCTGGACCGATGTCCGCCCCCGGGGGGCAGCCATCGGAATTCCACATCCACCTGGACCCTGCGATCCGCTCTCAGGATAACGGAAAGGCTGTCGTGGAGCCAGTCCCCGATCCGGTTTCCGGGGCCTGTGCACGCGCCCTGGATCTGCTCGGAAACCTCCAAGCCCGGCAGGCGGGACTGTCCCGCCCCGCCGCCCTGGCCTGGGAGCGGGCCGCCTTCGCGGAGGCTTTCGACCATCCCGAACCCGGTCAGCGGATCCGTCGCTTTCTGGACAAGGGCCTAGAATGAACCCATGGACCTGACCGCCCCCTACGTCCCCGACCTCGAGAGCATCCCCGCCGGCCTGGACCTGGTGGCCGAGATCCAGCGCCTCAAGCGGGAGCGCAAGGCCGTGCTCCTGGCCCACTACTACCAGGAGCCCGAGATCCAGGATCTGGCCGATTTCGTGGGGGACAGCCTCCAGCTCAGCCAGCAGGCGGCGAAGGCGGACGCGGACGTCATCGCCTTCTGCGGCGTCCACTTCATGGCCGAGACCGCCAAGATCCTGAACCCCGGCAAGACCGTCGTGATTCCCGACATGGATGCCGGCTGCAGCCTGGCGGACCGCTGTCCCGCGGACTTCTTCGCCGAATGGCTGAAGCAGTATCCCGACCACGAGGTGGTGAGCTACATCAACTGCTCCGCCGGCGTGAAGGCCCTCAGCACGGTCATCTGCACCAGCAGCAACGCCGTGCGGGTCGTGGAGAGCATCCCGCGG
>JAJYBX010000017.1 GCA_021778785.1 Acidobacteriota bacterium | reverse complement strand
GGGCCGATCTCTGGGCCGCGGCCCAGGATGACGGCCCGCTCCATGAGGTTCTTTAGCTCGCGCACGTTGCCGGGCCAGTCGTGGCGCAGCAGGGTGTCCCGGGCGTCGGGGCCGAGGCGCTTGGGCGGACGGCCGTACTGGCGCGCGATGCGGGCGATGAAGCCCTCCGCCAGGGGGATGATGTCCTCGGGCCGCTCGCGCAGGGGGGGGATGCGCAGGGGCACCACGGCCAGGCGGAAGTAGAGGTCCTCGCGGAAGCGGCCCCGGGTGATCTCGCCGGCCAGATCCTTGTTGGTGGCGGTGATGACGCGGACATCCACGCCCACCGCCCCGCCGCCGCCGATGGGTTCCACGCGGCCCTCCTGGAGGGCGCGCAGGACCTTGGCCTGGGTCTTGAGCGACATGTCGCCCACCTCGTCCAGGAAGAGGGTGCCGCCGTCGGCCTCGCGGAACTTGCCCTTCTGGTCCCGCACGGCGCCGGTGAAGGCCCCCTTCTGGTGGCCGAAGAGCTCGCTCTCGATGAGCTCCTCGGGGATGGCGGCGCAGTTGACCTCCACGAAGGGGGCGTCCCTCCGGGCGCTCTGGGCGTGGATGAGGCGGGCCACCTCTTCTTTGCCGCTGCCGTTCTCCCCCGTGAGCAGGACACGGCCCTCGGTGGGGGCCACCAGCTGGACGTCCGACAGCAGCCGCTTCATGGCGGGGCTCTCCGCCAGGAAGAACCGCCCGCCCTCCACGGCCTCCATGAGGCGCTGGTTCTCCTGCTCCAGGCGGGACTGGCGCAGGGCGTTGCCGGTGACCAGCAGCAGCCGGTCGAGGTCGATGGGCTTCTCGAGGAAGTCGAAGGCGCCGAGCTTGGTGGCCTGCAGGGCCGTGTCGATGCTGCCGTGGCCGGAGATCATGACGATGGGCAGGGCGGGGCGGAGAAGCCGCGCCTGCTTGAGGGTCTCCAGCCCGTCGATGCCCGGCAGCCAGACGTCCAGCAGCACCAGGTCGATGCTCTCGCCGTCGGGGTTCTGCAGCAGGTCCAGGGCCTGCTCGCCCCGCTCCGCCTTGACCACGTGGTAGCCCTCGTCCTTGAGGGCCTCTCCCAGCGAACGGCGGATGCCCGGCTCGTCGTCCACCAGCAGGATGGTCATGGGGGGGCGCATGATTCCAAGCTAGACGGGCCCCAAGCCCCTGTCCAGCGCGGGCTTGGGTGCGGTCAGGCCAGCTCGGCCTCGGTGGCCTTCAGCAGCTCCTGGGCGAGCTCCGCGGCCCCCAGGTAGTAGGCGTGGGCCTGGATCCTGGGGAGCTGGGTGGCCACGGCCCGGACGAGGGGATCCAGGTGCTCCCGGATCAGGCGGAGGGCCAGGGCGGCGAGGCGCTCATGTTCGGATGGCTCGGCCGTGTCGGCGTCCTCCAACTGCTCCAGGAGGTAGCCCAGGCAGGCCAGCTCGAGGCCCAGGTGGTCCGGCGGGATGAGGAGATCCTCCTGGGGGCTGATGTCGGCGCCGTCGTAGATGTCCTTCAGGGGGCCGAGGATCTCGGGCGCCATCAGGAAGCCCCGGGCCTGCACGGAGCCGTAGAGGTGGACGACATCCGCCTCGCGGCTGTGCATGAAGAGGCGGGCGTACTCCACCGCCTGGGACTCGGAATCCTGGCTCGCGTCGGCCATACGGCGCAGGGGCGCGTACAGCGAAGGGCCGGGGCCGCTGCTCAGCAGCTGCCCCAGCCTCTCGTTCAGATCGGCGCCCGGTTCCAGGAAGACTTCGGCGAGGGTTTCGGAGAGTTCCGCCAGGAGGGCGAGCGTCATGGAAGGTCCTTTTCTCTATTGCAGCAGCCCCATCTTGCTGTGGAAGCTGCTCATCTGGCCAGCGTAGACGAAGATGTAGCGGAGCAGGAAGCCACCGATCAGCACGAGGCTGGCGGCGGTGAGGGCCAGGTTGCGGCTCCCGTGGAACTCCCGGCCCTTGAAGATGGCGGGGAACAGCTCGTAGACCTCGATGGCCAGGGGCACCAGCAGCCCGAGGAACAGGAAGGGCCCCCAGAAGATGAAGGTGAAGGGGCCGCCGAGGATGAGGTCGAGGGCCTGCTTCACGGCCTGGGTGGAGAGTTCGCCGTGGATCAGGTAGGGCAGGATGATGAACAGCTCGAGGGAGATGAACACCACGTCCAGGGTGACGAGGAACTTGGTCTCGTGCTTCTCGATGGGGTTCTTCTTGTCCAGGACCATGGCGAGCAGCAGGGCCGCGGCGCCGCTGGAGAGGGCGGAGAAGAGGAACATCTGGGCCACCAGGTTGGTGTTCCAGAAGGGCCGGGAGGACACGGCGCCGAGCAGCACGCCGGTGTAGATGCCCACGCCGATGGAGAAGGGGAAGCCGATCATGCCCAGGGTCTCGCGCCAGGAGGAGATATCCACGTTGAGGCGGTGGATGAGCTTCCAGGAGGCGGGGATCTTGCTGAAGATCCACGTGCGTTCATCTTCCTTCAGCCAGGAGTAGAGGTAGAGGAAGGCGATGACCGTGAAGGCAGTGAGGAGCCAGGAGCCGATGGACATCGGGCTCTCCCACCGGAAATGCATGAACAGCTTGTAGAACCGGTACCAGTTCCCCAGGTCGAGGATGAGCAGGCCGGAACCGATGGCCACGGGCCAGGGCGCCAGGAGCGCCCCCATCCGGGCCACGCGGGCGTAGGCGGGCTTGTCGTCCACCTTGAGGTAGTTGGCGAGGCCCGAGGCGAAGAAGAGGCCCGCAGAGAGCCCGCCCAGGAAGAGGTAGACGACGATGAGGAGTCCCCAATTGGTTTCGTGCATGGCTTCCTCCTACAGCAGGTAATAGAGTTGAGGGCCGTTGCCCGTTTGGGGTTCCTTGACCTTGTAGCGGCGCGTGGCGAGCAGCTCGCGGATCCGGCTCTTGGGATCCTCCAGGTCGCCGAAGACGCGCACCTTCGAGGGGCAGGTCTCCACACAGGCCGGCACTTCACCCTTGTCCACCCGCTGCACGCAGAAGGTGCACTTGTCGACCACACCCTCCTCCTCGTTGAAGTAGCGGGCGTCGTAGGGGCACGCGATCATGCAGTAGCGGCAGCCGATGCACTCGTCGTAGTTCACGAGCACGATGCCGTCCTTGCGCTGCCAGGAGGCCCCGGTGGGGCACACCCGGACGCAGGAGGGTTCGTCGCAGTGGTGGCACTGCTCCGGCTCGAAGTTGATGCTCAGGGTCGGGTACTCACCCTTCCGCTCTTCGTTGATCCGGTTGCGGAAATGGCCCACGGGGACCTTGTTCTCCGCCTTGCAGGCGACGACGCAGGCCTTGCAGTTCAGGCACTTCCTGGAGTCGATGACGAGGGCGTAACGCTTCTTCTTCATGGCCATGTCCCACCCCCTTACGCGTTGCTGACCTTGACGAAGGTCCCGTGGAACGCTGCGTTCCCCGATACCTTGTCCCAGGCGGTTTCCAGGATGACGGCGTCGCTGGCGCCGACGTTGTAGACCAGGCTCTGCATCTTGGATTTCTTGCCGAACCCGTGGAGCATGAACACGCAGTCGGGTCGGATCTCCTCCGTCACGCGGGCCTTGATCCTCACGCTTCCGACGCTGCTGGCGACGTTCACGTACTCGCCGTTCTTGATGCCCAGGCGGGCGGCTGGCGCGGGGTTGATCCAGAGGTCGTTCTCCGGCATGAACTCGTGCAGCCACACGTTGTTGGACTGGTTGGCGTGCGTGAAGTAGCCCACCCGGCCGAGGATCAGGCGGAACCGGTCCGCCGGGGGCTGGGCGATCTGGTTGTAGACCGGCAGGGGATCGTAGCCATTCTCCTGGAGCCGCTCGGAGAAGATCTCGATCTTCCCGGACTTGGTGACGAAGCGGTGGTCGGGGGTCAGGGTCTTGCCGTAGTGGGCCTCGCCGGTGGCGGCCCAGACGCCGTGCTTCTTCATGTGCTCGGCGGCCATGGGGATCGGAAGATCCTTGAACTCGGCCTCCACCCACTGGTCGATGGTGTAGTCGAAGTAGTCGGAAAGGCCCAGGCGCTTGGCGAGGCCCTGCACGATCTCGAGGTTGGGCTTCGTGTCGTGGATGGGCTTGACCACCTGCTGCCGGTAGACGACGGCGGGCCAGATGCCGGGCATCACCTCCACCGGATCCGTGCGTTCCAGGTAGGCGCTCTCGGGGAACACGACGTCGGCATACCAGGCCATGTCGCTCATCTGGAGGTCGATGACCCCGATGAAGTCCATGTCCTCGATCATCTTGAGCGTCTTGCCCTGGTCGGGCAGGGCGTTCATCGGATCCTGCTTGTAGACCATCCAGCCCTTGATGGGGTAGGGCTTGCCGGACAGGACGTTCTCGCGCAGCTTGAGGTAGACGCCATCGCTCGCGGCGGCCAGCGGGAAGTTGGTCTTGACCTCGTCCACACGGGAGGCCTTGGGATCGTCCCAGGGCATGAAGAGGAACTCGCCCTTGGGCAGGGAGGCGTTGGGCACCATGCCGCCCATCTGGTCCCAGTTCCCCACGATGGTGTTGAGGATGGCCTGGGCCCGGCGCATCTGGAAATCGTTCTCGTACCAGGAGGACCGGCGGCCCGAGTAGTAGAGGGCGCGGGTGCCGGCATCGGCGAACTCGCGGGCGATGCGGATGATGTCCTTGGCGGGGATCTCCGTTTCCTTCTCGGCCCACTCGGGGGTGTACTGCTTCACGTGCTCGGCGAGCTGGTCGAAGCCGAGGGTGTAGGTGTCCACGAAATCCTTGTGGTAGCGCTTCTCGGCGATGATCACGTTCAGCATCGCCAGGATGAAGGCCAGGTCGGAGCCGGGCTTGATGGGGTACCACTCGTCGGCCTTGGCGGCGGTGACGGTGAAGCGGGGGTCGAGGTAGACCAGCTTGGCCTTCCGCTCCATCACGCTGCCGATGAGATCCATCGTGTCCGGCGTGATGATGCTCTCGAAGCGGTTCGCGCCGGACATGATCACGTACTTGCTGTTCAGCATGTCGAAGCTGGGCACGGTGCCGAAGGTGGTGCCGTAGGCCAGGTTCACCGAGGCCAGGCAGAGGGTGGGGTGCCGCACGATGTTGGGGGAGCCGAAGGCCTGGCCCAGATTGACGAAGAACTTCTCCTGGAAGCCCTCGGTGGAGGACCACAGGGTGCCCTCGGGGCCGTACTTCTGCTTGATCTCGGCCAGCTTCTTGGCCGTGTAGTCGAAGGCCTCATCCCAGCTGACGGGCTTCCACTTGCCCTCGCCGCGGGCGCCGACGCGGATCATCGGCTGCTTGATGCGGTCGGGGTCGTAGACCTGCATGACCGCCGCATTGCCACGGGCGCAGAGCATGTCGCGGGACTTGGGATTCTCGGGGTTGGGGTTGAGCTTGCGGATGAATCCGCCCTCGACCACGGCGATGGCCGAACACTTGTTCGGGCACAGCTCGCAGGTCGTCGGAATCTCCTTGGCGTCGGCCGCGGTGCTGCGTCCCTTCTTGAAATACTTGAAGCATCCCACCTGTGTGGCGGCGACGGCTCCGGCGGTGGCACCTGCTGTCTTGAGGAACAGCCGGCGATCCATGCGAATGGTTCCCATCGTGGTCTCCGTGGTTGAGAAGGAGGGGCCGGAGGGGAGTACCTCCGGCCCCAGTCAGTGGCTAGAACTTCACTTCGATCGCGGCGTAGGTGTTCTTGACCGTCGCGGGGAAGGCGTACTGGAGCATGGGGTTCTTGCTCAGGTCGTACGAGTCCTCCCAGCTCTGGCCGGGCATGGCCCCGGGAGAGATCTGCCAGCCGCTGAAGGCGTGGCTGTACTTGTAGTCGATGTAGCCCAGGCGGAGGGCGGCGTTCTTGGCGAAGCGCCAGTGGATGTAGCCCTCCCACACATCGCCGCGGGCGCCGAGCTTCTCGGTGTACTCGCCGGTGGCGGGGCTGTAGGTGAACCAGCGGGGGGACCCGTGGTTGAATTCCACGCCGACCCCGATCTTCTCGGTGGGATCCCAGCGCATGCCGGTGTAGTAGGCGGTGGCGGTGTGGCTGCTGGTCGGGTCGCCCATCAGGCCGCCGAAGCCGGCGAGCTGCTGGGTTCCGCCGTAGGCCGCCGGGAAGTCCCAGTAGGCGCCGTACTGCGAGACCTTGCCGTTCGGATGGCTCTTGAGGTAGCCGCCGCTGATGAAGTAGGTGAACTGCTCACCCACGCGGTGCTTCCAGGTGGCGGTCCACTGGTCCATGTCGCCGAGGTTGTTGGTGGCGGTCACGTACTGGGTGGAGGGCATGCCGGCGACGCCGGGCATGGACGGCACGGGGAAGTTGGTCAGGCTGCCGAAGGGGATGTCGGTCATGTTGCCGAACCGGTTGAAGCCCAGGTAGAAGTTCGCGCTCTGGACGGTCTCGCCGATCTGGAAGAGCAGGGGCATGTCATACATGGCGCCCAGCACCGTGGTGTCCTTGAGGGGCCCGATGCTGTTGACCTGCATGGCGGCCTTGCTCATGTTCGGCTGGCCGGTGGTGGTGTTGATGTCCACGTTGGTGAAGTTGAAGCCCACGGGGGCCGCGTTGGTCTTCACCAGGCCGCCGCCGCCGAAGCCGCTCTCGTAGCCGACGCCGTAGCAGATGCCCAGCAGGGTGCCTTCGGGCAGGCCGATCTTCTCGAGCTCGAACTTCCAGCCCATGCCGTCGATGGTGGCGTTGACGGCCAGGGCCTGCGGGGTGGCCTCGCGCTCACCGCCGTCGCGCACCTCGAACGGGGGGCCGTCCGTGGTGTTCTGGCGTCCGATGGACAGGATGCCCAGGGGGAAGTGGTAGACGAGGCTGGCGCGTTCGACACGGAGGACATCCGTGCTGGGGACCTTGCCGGTGTTGAAGGAGTTGGCCACCGTGTTCGGGGAGCCGTTGAACACCGGCACATCGGCGCCGCCGTGCACCTTGTACATCACCAGGCGGCCCATGATCTTGGCGTGCTCGTTGATGGTGATGCCCATGTTCAGGCGCAGCCGGGTCGACCACTGGACGGAGTTCGTCCAATCCTGGGCCTGCGCCTGCTGGGTGAGGGGCATGGGCATGCCGGTGGCGGGGTTCTGGGCGAAGCCCATGAAGGCCTGGTAGGGCTTGAAGTGCCACTCGGCGCTGTCGATCCGGGTGCGGAGGTCGCCGCCCCACTGGATGTTGTCGGGGGCGATCTTGGTCTCGACCTTGGTCAGGCGCGTGTCCATGTCCTTGGCGGCGTCGGCCTTCTCTTCGAGGGCCTGGATCTGCTGCTTGAGGCCTTCGATCTGCTTGTGCACGTCGTCGTTGGACTGGGCGCTCAGGGCCACGGGCGCCAGCGCGGCGACCAGGGCGAGCATGATGCGGGAGGATTTCATCGGTTCGTCTCCGTGATTCGTGGGTTCAGGGGTAGGGGAGGGGGGGGTGGTGCGGGTCGATCGAAATCAGCCGCCGCAGGTCATGGGCTGCGGGGAGTCGGAGGCGTGCTGGATGAGGAAGGTCATCACGTCCTTCATCTGCTCGGGCTTGAGGTCGGTGCCGGTGCCGAGCTTCTCCTTGCCCTTGTTGTGCTTGTTGGCGGCGAAGTAGGCCTTCCACTGAGCCTGGGTCTTGGTCAGGGGCGTGACTTCCTTGCCGGGCTTGCCGGCGGTGTGGCAGGTCTTGCAGGTCTTCTTGAAGAAGAACTTGCCCTTGAGCTCGCTGCCCTGGGCGGACAGGGGCGCGGCCAGAGCGGCCAGCGCGAGAAGGGACAACAGCGTGTTCCGCATGGAGCACATCCTTTCTGGTGGGTTGGAGAAGTGGAGTGCGTCGGCGGCCTGGGGCCTGGGATGACGGGGACTCCGGGTTGGGGAGGTAATGCGGGTCCGGGAGAGGCCGGAGGCGGGCGCGCTAGGGCGACACGCTGTCCGGGAGGAGCGAGTCCATCAGCCGCCACGTGCGGGAACTCCGCTCGAAGCCGGCGATGTCGGCAAGGGTGTTCTGCTTCAGGTGGGCGTGGATCCGCTCCCGCTCTTCCTTCCAGAAGGCGTGGGTGGGGCAGCCGCGGTCGTCCGAGCAGGAGCTGAAGCCCAGGAGGCAGTGGCTGCGCCAGGCATCCCCGTCCACGGCTTCCGCGATGACATCGAGGCTGATCTCGCGGGCGGGCTGGGCGAGGATGACGCCGCCCTTGTTGCCGCGCTTGGCCTTGATGAGCCCCTTGTGGGCGAGGCTGTTCATGAGCTTTGAGAGGTAGGCCCTGGGGATTCCGGTGCGGGCGGCCACATCCTGCACGAGGGCCGGATCGCCGCCCGGATCCTCAAGGCAGCTGAGGGCCAGTACCGCGTAGCCTGCTGTCTGGGAGAGGGGGAGCATCTGATCCATCCGATTGCGGACCCATCCGGGTTCGATATAGAGGATGAAGCGGTGAGCAACGAGGTCAAGTCGTTCGTGACCATCATCACCATTAATTAAATAACTACTAAGGAATGAAAAATAATGAACAATCAAATCAGCAGATCCAAAGAAACTCAACCTCAGGCGATCGCCTGATAACCTGTCCTGACTCCGGGGTCCCCCATGTCCGATCAAGGCCCGAATCCAGCGCATGGCCAGGACGCCGAACTGGCGCCCGTCATGGCCCATCCCCTCCAGCGGCAGGTCTTCGTCTGCACGGGCAAGAGCTGTGCTGCCAATGGATCCGAGGCGGTCCTGGAGGCCTTCAAGGCCCAGCTGATCGAGGCCGGCCTGCTCTACTACAAGCGCAATCCGGATGGCGAGGTCCAGTGTCTCCACTGCGGATCCGTCGGCTTCTGCGCCATCGGCCCCGCCGTGCTGGTGTACCCGGACGGCATCTGGTACGCCCACGTCACTGTGGCGGACGTGCCGGAGATCATCGAGAGCCACCTCAGGGGCGGGATTCCCGTGGAGCGGCTGGTGCGCAAGCGCATGGGCGCCTGAGTCCCGGTTTCGGCAGCGGCTACCGTCCCGCCTCGAAGGCGCGGCGGTCCTCCGGCGTGTCCAGGTCCAGCCATTCGGAGCCCTCGGCGGGCAGCACCAGGTGCGGAACCGCCAGGGCGAGCCGGGTGAGGGCGCGTTCGCCGGAGCCCGCGAGCACCGGTCGGAGGCCCCCCGCGAGCACCCCCCCCAGGGGCTGGAGCCGGTCCCCCTGCTCCGCCATCACCCAGTGCAGGGCGCCGGGATCCGCGGCCTCCACGCGCCGGAACCAGGCCGCCAGGCGGTCGGGCGTCCAGCGGACCTGGTCGCAGGCCACGATCCACCAGCGGGCCGCCCCGGGCGCGGGGGCCGCACACCAGGTGCGCAGCGCGACGGCGGGTCCCTCCCGGGGATCGTCGAGGCGGGGAAGGGCGGGGCGGTCGGGCAGGGGTTCGCCCAGGACCACCACCGGGCCGCCGGGGCATACGGCCTCGAAGACCCGCACGAGGTGCCCCCCCCAGGTGCCGCCTTCCGGGTGGGCCAGGGAATGCTTGGGCTCGCCCATCCGGCGGCTCTGTCCTCCGCTCAGCAGGAGGAGGCCCGTCAACCGCCCACCTGCCACATGCCCTTGTCGAGCTGCGGGAACTGGCCCTGGCGCATGGGGTGGCAATCCAGCTTCTCCACGAGGGCCTGCCGGATGAGGCGCGTCAGGTCCTCGTGCGAGGCGTGGTTCCGGAGGGGTTCCAGCAGGTCCACGGGCTGGTTGCCGAAGAGGCAGGCCTTCAGTTCGCCGCGGCTGGTGAGGCGCACGCGGTTGCAGCGGTCGCAGAAGTCGGCGCTCAGGGTGGAGATGACGCCCACCTTCCCGGGGGCGCCGGGGATGCGGAAGATCCGCGCCGGCCCTTCCTCCAGGCCCACGGCGGGCTCCTCCTCGAGCTCGGTGCCGAGCCCCTCCCGGATGGTGGCCAGGATCTCGGAGGCGGGCATGAACTGCTCCCGGCCCCAGCCGTTCCCCTGGTAGGGCATGAATTCGATGAACCGCACCTGCACCGCCTCGGTGAGGGCGAGGCGGGCCAGGGGCACGATCTGATCCTCGTTCCAGCCCCGCAGCACCACGGCGTTGAGCTTGGTCTTCAGGCCCGCCGCCCGGGCGGCCTCGAGCCCCGCCAGCACGCGCGCGAGGCCGTCCTTGCGCGTGAGGCGCTCGAAGCTGGTGCGCTCGGCCGCGTCCAGGCTCACGTTCACGCCGAGGAGTCCCGCGTCGCGCAGTCCGCGGGCGCGGCGGGCCAGCTGGAGGCCGTTGGTGGTGAGGTGCACCCGGCCCTCCACCTCGGGGCTGATGCCCGCGACGATGGTCTCCAGGTCGCGGCGCATGAGGGGCTCGCCGCCCGTCAGCCGCACTTTCCGGATGCCGAGGCTGGTGAACACCTGGATCAGCTGGACGACCTCGTCGCGGCTCATGGCCGGGGGCTCGGAGCGTTCCAGGGCCCCGGTCCGCGGCTTGCAATAGACGCAGGCGAGGTTGCACTGCTCGGTCACCGAGACCCGCAGGTAGGTGATGGCCCGGCCCAGGCCGTCCTTCAATCCATCCCTGAGCCGCAGCATCCGCGGCGGCTGGCTCTGGGACGGAATGGGGAAGGCGGATTCCACGGCGGCTCCGGATGGGAACCAGGATGCGCCCGTTCCGGAGGCGGACCTCCGGATTATGGCTTTGGTCACACGGCGGCCGGTCAGGGCCCCTCGGGCACCAGGGGAAGGACCATGCGGAAGGTGGCGCCCTTCCCGGGTTCGCTGGTGATGAGCAGGCGTCCGCCGTGGACTTCCAGGATGTCCTGGCAGATGGAGAGCCCGAGGCCCCAGCCATGGGCCGCATCGCCCGACTTCACCTGCCGGAACGGCTCCAGGATGTCGTGGATCTGCTGCGGATCGAGGCCCCGTCCCGTGTCCCAGACTTCCAGGGACCAGAGGCCCTCCACCGGATCGACCGTGGAGCGGATGCCCACCGCGCCCCCTGGAGGCGTGAACTTCAGGGCGTTCTCGAAGAGGTTCAGCATCACCTGGTGGAGCGTGGCGGTGTCGGCGTGGATGCGGACCCGCGCCGTCTCCGGCGCGACCTCCAGGTGGAAGGCCAGCCCCCGGGCCTCCGTCTTCAGCCGCAGCACCTCCTCGAACCCCTCGGTCACCTCCATGGGCACCGTGGGGGAGAGCTTCAGGCTGTGGAGCAGGGCCTCGGAGCGGCTCTGGTCGAGCAGGTTGCGCACGAGCGTCTCGATGCGGTTGGTCTCGCGGTCCATGATGTCGATGAGCCCGCCGCGCTCGGGCACCAGGTCGCGCAGGCGGTCGAGCGTGAGCATGATGCTGGTGAGCGGGGACCGCAGGTCATGGGTGACCATGTCCATGAGCTTCAACCGGGACTCCAGGCTCCGCTTGATCTGTTCGTGGGCCTGCTCCAGGGCGCGGTTCTGGCGCTCGAGGATCCGCGTCCGGGCCTCCACGGTGTCCTCGAGGGTCTGCGCGCGCCGGGAGAGGCGGTGGAGGCGCAGCCAGACGAGCCCCCCCAGGAGGGCCAGCACGAGCAGGACGAACAGGATGCGCACGGTCCAGGCCTCGTACCAGGCGGGCTGCACCGTGATGCGGATGGGCCGCGACTCGACCCAGGGACCGCCTTCCGTGGAGGCCCGGAGGCGCAGCCGGTAGGCGCCCGCGCCGAGGTTCCGGTAGTGCAGCAGGAGGCCCTGCTGGGTGAGGGGCCGCCAGCCCGGATCCACGCCCTCGAGGAGGGTCTCGTAGCGGGGGCGTCCGGGCGAGACGGGTTCGCCGGTGTCGAAGCTCATCTCGAGGAAGTCGGGATGGGGGGGGATGGTGACCCTGGAGGGCAGGCCCGCGACTCCGCCCGGCCAGCGGATCTCCAGCACCGTCGGGGGCCGCGGAGGCGGATTCCGGAAGCCGGCGGGGTCGTCCAGGATGTTCACCCCGCCGATCATGCCGATCCACAGGCGGCCCCGGGCGTCCACCAGGAAGCCGTTGTGGTTGGTCTCGTCGGAGATGAGTCCCTGGCTGCTGGAGAGGTGCTGGAGCTCCCTCCCCCTCAGGAGATCCACGCCCCGGTTGTGCCCGAAGGCCATGGCCCCGTTCCCCAGGTCGGCGATGAAGTTCAGGCTGTCATCGCCGAGACCTTCGGCCACCCCGTAGGTGGTCCATCTCCCGCCTGTCAGCACGTGGAGGCCGTTCATGGTCCCGACCCAGAGGTGCCCCTGGCTGTCGGCGGTCATGCAGGTGACGGTGAGGGCGGAGAAGGGGGCCTCCGCGTAGGCCCGTTCGATCCGCCCCCCCGCCAGGCGCCAGAGGCCGAGGGGTGTGGCCAGGAGCAACTTGCCCCGGTACCGGAGGATGTCGCCGATCTCGGTGCTCCCGACCTCGGCCGGGAGCCCGAGCCGGGAGATGAGCCGGCCGCCCTCGTCCAGCTCGAAGAGGCCCTGTTCCGTGCCGGCCAGGATGCGGTCCCGGTCGTGGACGAGGGTGAGGACGCTGGTCCTGGCCATCTCCCGGGGGCCCGCCGGGGCCACCCGGCCGTTCCGCCAGAGGGCCAGGCCCCGGTCTGTGCCGACCCAGACGCCGCCCTTGCCATCCGGGAGGAGGGACCACATCTGGTCCGCGGGAAGCCCCTCGGCCCGGGTCCAGTGGGCGGTGATGCCCCGGCCCTCGTCCACCTGGTAGAGCCCGGTGCTGGTGGCGAGGAGGAACCGCCCCGGTTCCAGTTCCCGGATGGCCGTCACCGCGGCCAGATCCTTCCCGGCGAGGCTCGAGGAGCCGTTCAGGGAGGCCAGTCCGGGGAGCACCTGGGCGGCGAGGCCGTCGCCATCCGAGCCCACCCACAGGACGCCCCGCCGGTCGCGGATGGCCACGAGGATGCGGTCCCGGGGGAGGCCGTCGGCGGCGGTGAGGCGGTGGGCCGGAGCGCCGGGCGCCTTGACGAGGAGGCCGTCGCCGCCGAGGGAGACGAGCATGCCCCCGCCCTGGGCGTCGAAGCGGAGGCTGGCCATCTTCGGGGAGGGGGGGAGGGCGGCCAGGAACTCCTGAACCCATGTGCCCCGTTCCATGCGGAAGAGGGCATCCTCCAGGAGGAGCCAGACCCGGCCCGAGGGATCCACCTGGAGGTCCCGGACCGGGGCCATCCCGTGGCCCGCCGGCAGGGGGTACTCGCGCAGGGCCTTGCCATCCCACCGCCCCAGGAGATGCCCGTGGCCCACCA
>JAJYBX010000016.1 GCA_021778785.1 Acidobacteriota bacterium | reverse complement strand
CAACGCGGACGTCTGCCTCATCGGTGAGCGGCCGAAGGTGGGTCCCCACCGCGAGCGCATGCGCCAGCGGGTGGCGCCCCTGCTGGGCCTTGCCGAAGAGGCCCTCAACGTGAAGGCCACCACCACGGAGAAGCTGGGCTTCACTGGCCGGGGCGAGGGCCTCGCCGCCCAGGCGGTGGTGCTGCTCCAGCGGGACTAGCGAGCATCTCGCGGGCAAGGGGTTCCAGCCCTTCCGGTGTGTTCAGCCCCGGATCCTCCAGCACCGCCTCCAGCAGCCGGCCCTGGAGGGCGCCCAGCCAGGGCCCCCCCTTCCGGCCCGCCAGCGCCATCAGGGCCGCGCCGTCCAGGGCCAGATCCCGTGCCGCAAGGGGGGGCCGGGCCGCGGCCAGGGCCGCAAGGCGGGCCACCACCGCCGCGTGACGCGGCTCCCGGTCCGGATCCTCGATGCCCTTCGCCCGCTGGTCCGCCAGACGGAAGGCCGCCCAGCGGTCGAGGGCCAGCCCATCCTCCGCCAGTCGCTTGAGGAACCGCCGGCAGGCCGCGTCGCTCCAGCCGGGCTCCGGATGCACCCCGTGGTGCCGGACCAGGGCCAGCACCTCCTTCACCAGGGCGTGCCCGGCCTTCAGGCGGCCCAGGAGGGTGGCGGCGAGTTCCAGGGAGCGGCCCTCGTGCCCGTAGAAATGGACCTCCCCACCCTCGTCCGTCCGCGTCCCCGGCTTGCCCGCATCGTGGAGCAGGGCCGCCCAGCGCAGCGCCGCATCGGCGGGGGCGAGGCGCACCACCGCCAGGGTGTGGTCCCACACATCGAAGCGGTGGTGGCGGTTCTGCCCGCAGCCCTTCATGGGGGCCAGCTCGGGCAGCCAGAGATCCAGCAGGCCACTCTCGCGGAGGCGCTCCAGGCCGATCTCCGGGTGGATCCCCGTGAGCAGCTTGGTCAGCTCCACGAGCACGCGTTCCACGGCCACCTTCCGCGCCACCGGCAGGCGGGCCGGGATGGCCGCCAGGGTGCCGGCTTCGATCCCGAACCCCAGCTGGGCGGCGAAGCGGCAGGCGCGCAGGGGCCTGAGCCCGTCCTCGGCGAACCGCTGGAGGGGATCCCCCACGGCGCGGATGACCTTGGCGCGCAGATCCGCCTGGCCGCCGTGGGGGTCCACCAGTCTGCCGCCGTCCAGGGGCTGGGCCATGGCGTTGATGGTGAAGTCCCGCCGGGCCAGATCCTCCGCCAGGCTCACGCCGAGCCGCACCGATTCCGGGTGGCGGCCGTCCCGGTAGTCGCCATCGCTCCGGAAGGTGGTGATCTCCACGGGCTCGCCGTCCAGGATCACCGTGACCGTGCCGTGCTGGATCCCGGTCGGGATCACGCGCAGCCCCGCGGTCCGGGCCCGGGCCATGACGGCCTCCGGGAGCAGGGCCGTGGCCAGGTCCCAGTCGGCGTGGGCACGACCCAGCAGCTCATCCCGCACCGCGCCGCCCACCAGGGCCAGCTCCGCATCCGGCCCCAGGGCCGCCTGCAGGCGGAGGAGCCGGGGCGGGATCATGCGTCCTGGGCGAGCCGCCGCAGGGCCTCTCCCTCCACGCGGCAGGTCAGCCAGGGCCGCATCACCCGGGCGCCGTGGGCCTCGTAGAACTCGATGGCCGGGGTGTTCCAGTCCAGCACCTGCCAGACGAAGCGGGTCCACCCCTCCTTCAGGGCCAGCGCCGCGAGGTGCTTCAGCAGGGCCTTGCCGATGCCCCGGCCCCGGAAGGCGGGACGCACGAAGAGATCCTCCAGGTAGATCCCGGGCTTCCCCTCCCAGGTGCTGAAGTTCAGGAACCACAAGGCAAAGCCCGCGGGCTCGCCAGCCCATTCGGCCATCTCCACATGCACGAGGGGATGGTCCGAGAAGGCATATCGGTGGAGGTCCTCCAGGGTGGCCACGGCCGCCTCCGGCTCCCGTTCGTACTCCGCCAGCTCCCGGATGTACTGGAGGATCTGCGGGGCATCGAGGGGACTGGCGGGCCGGAGCGTGAGCATGGCTCCATTCAACCCTGGATCACCCTGGTTCCGCGAGGGTTTATCAGCCAACCCACGGGTTCTCAATGGCATCCGTTCAGGACCATTCATGTCGGGGCGCGGGGGAACCGATAGGATGGCTGGAGGGACGTCCATCCCGCCGCAGGAGGGCCCGTGGCCACGATCCAGCCGACGTCGAGTGCGGCCTACGTTCCGCCCGTGAAACCCGCCGCCACGGCGCCGAAGCCCGCTCCGCGCGCGGAGGAGACCCGCGAACCGGCGCGGGAGGCCCAGCGCGAGGCCCGCAGGCCCTCGGCGGAAGGCTCCGAAGTGGGCAGCCGCGTCGACATGACCGCCTGACCGGCATCCCACCGCCCTTTCCGGTTGCCCCCGCCCCCACCCGTGGGGAATGATCCTTTCCATGGATCCATCGATCGCCCTGCGCCTGCACGAGGCCATGCTGCTGACACGGCTGACGGAGGAGCGGCTGGTGAAGCTGTTCCGCCAGGGCAAGACCCTCGGCAGCGTGTACCGCAGCCTGGGCCAGGAGGCCACGGCCTGCGCCACGGCCCTGGCCCTGGGCCCCGAGGACATGGTCGCCCCGCTCATCCGCAACCTGGGCTCCATGCTCGTCCGCGGCGTCCAGCCCGAAGAGATCTTCCTCCAGTACCTGGGCCGGGCCACCAGCCCCACCGGGGGCCGGGATCACAACAACCACTTCGGCGGCATCGAGCGGGGCATCGTCGCCACCACCTCCATGCTGGGCGCCCTGATCCCCGTCATGGCCGGCGTGGCCCTGTCCTTCCGCCAGCGGGGCGAGCGCCGGGTGGCCATGACCTGGATCGGGGATGGCGGCAGCTCCACCGGGGCCTTCTACGAGGGCCTTAACTTCGCCGTGGTCCAGAAGCTGCCCCTCATCGTGGTGGGCGAGGCCAACGGCTTCGCCTTCTCGACGCCGCCGGAGCGCCAGATGGCCGGCCGGATGTCCGCCCGGGCCCAGGGCGCCTTCACCCTCACGGTGGACGGCAATGATGCCGCCGCGGTCTACGCCGCCGCCGCCCAGGCCCGGCAGGTCTGCCTCGACGGCAAGGGCCCCGTGTTCCTCGTGTGCGAGACCTTCCGCCTCTCCGGCCACGCCGAGCATGACGACCAGCGCTACGTGGACCCCGCCCTGCTGGAAACCTGGCGCGAGAAGGACCCCCTGCCCCGCTTCGAGGCCTGGATGGCCCAGCGCCGGTGGTCCCCGGATCCGGGGCTCCCGGAGCGGCTGGCCGCGGACCTGGCCGCCGCGAGCGAACGGGCCCTGGCCGCCCCCTGGCCCGACCCCGCCACCCTGGAGGACGGCGTCTTCACCCGCGCCTGACCGCCGCGGGGGCTCCTTTGGATGGATCACGATCGATCCATCCACAATGAAACTCCGGTCACGTCCAAAGCTGTCTAGACTGGCTCCACCGTGGGGGATCCCGTGCTTGTTCTCGTGCTCAATGCCGGCTCGTCGAGCCTCAAGTTCAATCTGTTCGACATGGGGAAGGAGATCTCCCTGGCGGAAGGCATGGCCGAACGCATCGGCCTTCCCGAGGCCAATCTCGCCTGCACCATCGAGGGCGAGCGGCACCGGGAGAACCTGTCCCTCCCGACCCACCGGGAGGCCCTGGACGCGATCCTGGAGCGCCTGAAGACCACCGTCCTGCACGACACGCCCATCCACGCCGTGGGCCACCGGGTGGTGCATGGCGGCCCCAAGTACGGGGACTCGATCCTGGTGACCGAGGAGGTGCTGAGGGATGTCGAAACCTTCGCGATGTACGCGCCCCTGCACAATCCCGCCAACGCCCTGGGCATCCGCACCGCCATGGAGGCCTTCCCGAACGTCCCCCACGTGGCGGTCTTCGACACGGCGTTCCACCACAACATCCCCGACCATGCCCGCACCTACGGCATCCCCTACGAGCTGAGCCAGAAGTACGGCATCCGCCGCTACGGCTTCCACGGCACCAGCCATGCCTTCGTGGCGGCCAGGACCGCCATCCTGCTCTGCCGGCCCCTCCGGGCCCTCAAGATCGTCACCTGCCACATCGGCAACGGGACCAGCATCTGCGCCGTGAACAACGGCAAGAGCGTGGACACCAGCATGGGCATGACGCCGCTGCAGGGCGTCATCATGGGCACCCGATGCGGCACGATCGACCCCAGCGTGGTCGAGATGCTCATGGAGTACGAACACCTGGACTACAACGCCATCATCGACCTGCTCAACAAGAAGTCAGGCCTGCTGGGCATCTCCGGCGTGTCCTCCGATTTCCGGGAGATCGAGCTGGCGGCGGACAAGGGCAACGACCGCGCCCGCCTGGCCCGGGATCTCCTGACCTACGATGTGCGCAAGTTCATCGGGTCCTACGCCACGGTGCTGGACGGGGTGGATGCCATCACGTTCACCGCGGGCATCGGCACCCACAGCACCTATGTCCGCGCCAAGGTCTGCAGCAAGCTCGGCTTCCTCGGCGTGAAGCTCGATCCGGAGGCGAACGAGCACGGCACGGGCGAGCGCATCATCAGCACCGCGGATTCGAAGGTGGCCGTGACCGTGGTGCCCACCAACGAGGAGTTGATGATCGCCCGCGAAACCGTGCGATAGGCCGCCACATCCCGATCCAACAGGGGAGCGGCCCCCGGAGGAAACCCCCGGGGGCCGCTCTGTGTACGGGGCCGGCTGGATTCAACGCCCGCCCCGGCGGCTGGAATCCACCCGGGCCCGGTCCCGAGTCCTGGATTCCTGTCGTTGCTGCGTCTGGGACTTGACCTTGTCACGGGTCTGCGTCCGGGTCCGGTCCTGCGCCTGGGCCTGTTCGCGGGTCTGAGTGCGCTCACGGGCCTGGGTCTTCGTCTGAGTCTGGGCCTGCTCCTTGGCCTGGGTCTTCGTCTGGGTCCGGGCCTGTTCCTTGGCCTGGGTCTTCGTCTGGCTCAGTTCCTTGGCCTGGGCCGAAGCCCCCGTCTTGTCCTGGAGCTTGTCCTTGTCGCGGAGCTGGTCCTTGTCGCGGAGCTGGTCCTTGTCGCGGAGCTGGTCCTTATCCCGGAGCAGATCCTTGTCCTGGAGCTTGTCCTTGTCCTGCAGCTTGTCCTTGTCCTGCAGCTTGTCCTTGTCCTGCAGCTTGTCCTTGTCGCGGAGCTGATCCTTGTCCCGGAGCAGGTCCTTGTCCTGCAGCTTGTCCTTGTCCTGCAGCTTGTCCTTGTCCTGCAGCTTGTCCTTGTCCTGCAGCTTGTCCTTGTCCTGCAGCTTGTCCTTGTCCTGGAGCTGATCCTTCGTCACATCGCGGGTGCGATCCCGGTCCTGCGAAGGCGTGGAACCCTGGGCCAGCCCCGCCACCAGCAGCGCAGCGGCAAGTCCCAGCGGCCAACGATGGCGTGTCATGGTGACCTCCCTCCTGAGGGGACCCGGAACACTCCGGATCCGCCCCAAGAGAGGGCCGCCAGGAGAAGGGGTTGACGCCTCCCGGCAAAAAAAGCAGGGGACGCTACCGTCCCCTGATCTCTGTCCGGATGACCGTCAGGTCCTCACTTCCCGCGGCGTTCCATCCGCTCGCCAATGCGCTCCTTGCGCTCGCCCTTCCGCTCGTTGCGGGCGCCCCGGCGCTCCTGCCGTTCGCCCTTCCGCTCCTGGGCGGCGCCCACGGCTTCGCGCCGCTCGCCACGGGCCTCAAGGGCCTGCCCCGCCTGGGGCTTGCCCTGGGCCTGGAGCGCCTCGCCGCGGTGTTCCATGCGGGCGCCCTGGCGCTGCTTGCGCTCGCCCTTGCGGTCATTGCGCTCACCGCGGCGCTCCTGGCGTTCGCCCTTCGCCTCCTGGCGCTCGCCGCGGCGTTCGACCTGCTGGCTGGAGGGCGGGGGAGGCACGGGGGCCTGGGCCATGAGAGAAACGCCGATGAGGCCTGCGGCCACGATCAGGGCCAGGCGCTTCGAAGTGTTGGACATGTGCGTCTCCTGTTGCGGCTCGGCCGCGGTGGGGGAATCGTCCCGGTCGCTTCCAAGCCGGGCCCGTGCCAATCCGCGAAGGTGAGCCCCCCTCGCCATCGCGGAAAAGGTTGAGCCGTATCCGCGTGGAAAGTTGACACACCGGGGTGGCGGAAAGCCACGCCGGCGGCGGGCGTTCCCCGGTCCGGGACCGGCATTCGCCGATCTGGCCCTGCCACAGGCCGGAAACAACCTCTGGGGACCTCTAAACGGCTTCATGTTGTCGTCCGTAGGTTCTTCAGTCCACCCGGCCAGCCCGGACTCTTTTCCATTCAGGGGTTTCCCATGCAGAAGCGTTGGATGTTCGTCTCCGTGGGCGCCGTCGTCCTGGCGGCCGGCATGTTCTTCGTCCTCCGGGGGGGGGACGGCTCCGGGAAACGGGCCGAGGCCAGCACCCCCTTCCGCCTGGGCAAGGTCCAGGCGGAGGATCTGCAGGTGAGCGTCCGCGAAGTGGGCGTGGTGGATCCCCTGACCAAGGTGGATGTGAAGTCCACGGTCTCGGGCCGCATCGTGGGCCTCAAGGTCCGCGAAGGTGCGGTGGTCCGCCGTGGCGAGGTCCTCGCCGAGGTGGAACCCGACGTGAACCAGGCCCAGACGCTTTCGGACGTCCAGGGCAGCGTGTCCCAGGCCCGCGTCAGCTTCAAGAACGCCGAACGCGACTTCACCCAGCAGAGTGAGCTCTTCAAGGCCGGCCTCATCTCCGATCAGGCCTTCCGCAACGCCAGGACCACCCGCGACTTGGCGGAGGAGACCTACAAGGCCGCGCAGACCCGCTACCAGATCGTGGAGGACCGGGGCATCCCCATCAGCGGCAACGCCTCCACCCAGCTGGCCCGCATCACGGCCCCCATGGACGGCGTCGTCATCAAGAAGGGCGTGGAGCTGGGCGACACCATCACCTCCGGCGTGAGCAGCTTCAACGCCGGCACCGTCGTGTTCACCGTGGCCGACCTGAAGTCCCTCATCGTGAGGGTGAACCTCAACGAGGTGGATATCGCCAAGGTCAAGGTGGGCCAGCCCGTCCGCATCAGCCTGGATGCCTATCCCCAGAAGGCCTTCACGGGCCGGGTGCGCTTCGTGGCTCCCGCGGCGGATCTCGTCGAGAAGATCAAGGTCTTCAAGGTCGAGGTGGCCCTGGACGAGCTGGCGGACGCCTTCCGCACGGGCATGAGCGCCAACGTGGAGATCCTGGGCGACAAGCGCGACAAGGCCATCAGTGTGCCCCTGGAGGCCCTGCAGCGGCGCGACGGCCAGACCGTGGTCTACCGCCTGAAGGAGAAGCTCACCCCGCAGGAGCTGGCCCGGGCGAAGGAGGGGCTCAGCGGTCGCGCCAAATTCATCTGGCTCTCCGACCATTGGCAGGAGTACTTCGATGTCGTGCCCGTGAAGGCCGGCATCGCCACCCTGGAACGCGTGGAGATCCTATCCGGCCTCAAACCCGGCGAGCAGGTCTGTCTCGAGGATCCCAGCCGGAAGAAGGTCGAGAAGGACGACGAGAACAATTGATCAGGCTTCAGTCTTCAGGCTTCAGTCTTCAGTGGGACCACCCGCATCCCGGCTCCCGCTGGAGACTGAAGACTCAGGACTGAGGGCTGAAGACCCCCACGCGGAGCGAGCCATGTCCACCATCATCCGAACCCAGGGCCTCACCAAGGTCTACGGCGCGAACGGGACCGCGGTCCACGCCCTGCGCGGCGTCGACTTCACCGTGGAGAAGGGCGAGTTCGTGGCCCTCATCGGTCCCTCGGGGTCGGGCAAGTCCACCCTGATGGCCATCCTCGGGTGCCTGGACGCCCCCACCGACGGTTCCTACGAGCTGGATGGCCATGCGGTCCACGGCCTCTCCGGGGGCGAGCTGGCGCGGATCCGCAACGGGAAGATCGGCTTCGTCTTCCAGAGCTACAACCTGCTGCCCAAGGCCAGCATTGCCCGCAACGTCGAGCTGCCCATGCTCTACGCCGGCCTGGGCCGGAAGGAACGCCGGGAGCGCGCCCTGATGCTCCTGGAGAAGGTGGGCATCGCCGACAAGGCGGACAAGCTGCCTGCCACCCTCTCCGGCGGCCAGAAGCAGCGCGTGGCCGTGGCCCGGGCCCTGGCCAACGAGCCGGCCCTGCTGCTGGCGGACGAACCCACGGGGGCCCTCGATTCCCGCACCGGCGCCGAGGTGCTGGACCTGTTCCGGGAGCTCCATGCGCAGGGCCACACCTTGCTTCTGGTCACCCACGACCCCTCCATCGCCGCCCAGGCGGAACGGCGGGTGGAGATCAGGGACGGGCTGATCGCCCCGGCGGCAGGAGCGGCCTGATGACCTCCTCCGGCGCCTTCCGCGAGCGGCTGCTCGAGGCCTGGACGGAGATCCGGGAGAACCTCGGCCGCGCCAGCCTGCAGGCCCTGGGCGTGATGCTGGGCGTCGCCTCCGTCCTGGGCGGCTTCTCCATCTCCGACAGCCAGCGCCAGCGGGCCGAGCAGCTCTATGTGCGCCTGGGCGGCCTGGACAAGCTGAATGTCCAGCCCAGGGCCGTCGTCTCGGACGGCCAGCCCTCGGCCCTCCAGCAGGCCAACCTGGGCCTCCGGGACGAGGATGCGATCGATGGCGGAGGCCTCCGGCCCGACGCCATCCAGGGCGTGAGCAGCCAGAAGAACGCCCGCTCCCGCGTCGTCTCCGGCTACGCGGACCAGGACCGTCCCATCACGGGCATCGGCGGTGACTTCATTCCGGCCAACGGCTACGAGGTGGAGGCCGGCCGGGGGTTCTCCGCCACGGAGCTGGAGGCCGGCGCGCCGGTGGCCATCCTCGGCACGGAGGCCGCAGCCACTTTCTTCCCCTCCGGCTCGGCGCTGGGCCAGGTCCTGCGCGTCGGCGAGGTGCCCGTGACCGTCATCGGCACCTTCCAGGAGCGGGTCTTCCGGTTCCGGGAGGACCAGCACAACATCTTCCGGTGGCGGAACCGCATCATCGCGGTGCCCGCGAACCTGGTGCAGCGCCGCATGAACGGCGACGCCTACCGCCGGGTGGACCGGATCACCTTCCGCATCCCGGACCTGAAGGTCATGGCGGGTTTCTCGAAGCAGCTCCAGGACCTCGTGAGAGCCAACCACCGCCTCCAGGACGACTTCCGCCTCGACGACGTGCAGGCCCGCATCCGAAGGCAGAACGGCCAGGGCGATGTCTACGACCTCGTCTTCCTGCTGTCCGGCGTGCTGGCCCTCGTGGGCGGCGGCATCGTGAACGTGAACATCCAGATGGCCTCGCTCAAGGAACGCGTCCGGGAGGTCGGAGTGAAGATGGCCCTCGGCGCCTCCGGCCGGGAGATCTTCAAGACCTTCATGACCGAGGCCCTGCTGCTCACGGCCCTGGGCAGCCTCGCAGGCCTGGTGATCGGCGTGGGCTTTTCCTGGATCATCACCCACAGCATCGGCATCCCCCTGGCCATGACCCCCGCCAGCTTCCTCTGGGCCTACGTCCTGGCCGCCGTCTCCGGTTTCCTGTTCGCCCTCTACCCGGCCTGGAAGGCCTCGAGGCTGTCTCCGATGGAGGCCCTGCGCTATGAATAGCCTCCGCCTCCGCCCCCCTTCCTGCGTGATCCGCTCCCTGCGGGGCCCCGCGTCGCAGGCGACATCCAGTCGCCTGCTGTGCGACCCGCATGGTCGCGAGGAGGCGCTCCGTGATGAGTGACGAGACCCTCCTCCGCGCCCCCGGCCCTTCCCTCCTCGACCGGGAGGCCCCCGCGCCGCGCCCGAAGTCCCAGGGCTTCTCCCTGGCCATGGTCTGGGAGGTCGTCCGCACGGGCCTCGTGGAACTGTGGGCCCACAAGCTCCGCAGTGTCCTCACGCTCACCCTTCTCATGCTGGGCGTCTTCGCCCTGGTGGTGATGACCTCCGTCCTGGACGGGGTCATGGACAAGGTGAGCACCGGCTTCGCGGGCATGAGCTGGGACGGCACCGTCCGCATCGCCCCGAAATCGCCCGAGACTTCAGAGGAACGCGCCCGCTTCGCCATGAGCCCCGGCCTCCGCTACGAGGACCTGGGCCGCCTCACGGCCCCGAACCCGAAGGTCCTGGCCTTCCTCCCCCGCGCCCAGAAGCCCGTGAGCGTGCGGATCACCGGCGACACGGAACGCACCTGGGTGATCGGGGTGACGCCCGGATACGCCCCCTGGATGAACCGGCCCATCGGCCTGGGCCGCGGACTCACGGAGGACGACGCCCGGCGGCGGTCCACCGTGGCGGTGGTCGGGGCCACCCTCGGCACCAAGCTCTTCGGCGGCGCGGATCCCGTGGGCCGGGATCTGGTGGTGGAGGGCGTGCCCTTCCGCATCGTCGGCGTCCAGGCCCCCGGCCAGATCTTCAACGACGAGAACTACTACGACGCCAACGGCCTCCTGATCCCCCTGGAGACCTACATGGACCGCATCGATCCCACCCACAAGCTGACCCAGCTGACGGTGAAGATCCGCCGGACGGGCGACATGGGCGAGGTCTCGGCCATGCTGCTGGGCCGGACGCGGCAGGCCCACCACGGCATCGAGGATGTGGAGATCGTGGACCTCGACGCCGAGGCCGCCCGGGCCTACCAGAACTTCCTCCAGCAGATGCACGGCTGGACCGTGGTCCTCATGAGCCTCGCCGGCACCGTGCTCCTGGTGGGCGGCGTGGGCGTGCTCTCCGTGATGCTCATCAGCTTCAGCGACCGCCGCTTCGAGATCGGGCTGCGCAAGGCCCTGGGCGCCTCCGACCACGAGATCCTCATCCAGTTCCTGCTGGAGGCCCTCGTCCTGGCCGCCATCGGGGCCCTGATGGGCACCGTCACGGGGGCCCTGCTCTGCAAGGCCCTGTCCGCCAGCTTCCCCTACGGCCTGGTGGTGAACCCCTTCGGCCTGATGCTGGCCTGGATCGTGGCCCTGGCCCTGGCCCTGGTGTTCGGCCTCTACCCCGCCCTGCGGGCCTCGCGCCTGTCCCCCATGGAGGCCATGCGCTAGCCTCAAGGAATGGCCGATCCCATCATCGTCAACGAGCAGGTCCGCATCCCCGGCGACGCCATCCGGTTCAAGGCGGTGCGGGCCGGGGGCCCCGGTGGGCAGAACGTGAACAAGGTGGCCTCCAAGGTGGAGCTGCGCATCGACCTTGACCGCATCGAGGGCCTGCCGGAGGATGCGCTGGCCCGCCTGCGGGAGGCCCAGCGGAACCGCCTGGACGCCGAGGGCCTCTGGATCGTCGTCAGCGATCTCACCCGCGATCAGCTCAAGAACCTGGAGGACGCCCGGGAGAAGGCCGCCGCCGGCATCCGGCAGGCCCTCGTGCGGCCCAGGAAACGGACCGCCACCCGCCCCACCCGGGCCTCGAAGGAGCGGCGGCTGGAGGGCAAGAAACGGGACTCGGAGCGCAAGCGGAATCGCCGGGGCGGGCTGGACTGACGGACCGCTACAGCTTCAGGCGGAACCCGAAGACCGGCAGCTCGCCCTGCAGGAAATCCAGGTCCGGCGAACGCTCGAAGCCCAGCCTTTCATACATCCCCCAGGCGACCTTCATGGCCTCCGTGCTGTGGAGGATGACCTGGCCTTGCCCCGCCTCCTTCGCGAGGTCGATGCAGCCCTGGACGAGGGCCCTGCCGATGCCCCTGCCCCGGGCCTCCGGGCCCACTGCCAGCAGCCGGAAGCCGGAGGCATTCCGTTCCCCGGTCGCGCTGCCCCCGGAGCCGTACTGGGCCATGTCGGAGAAATGGACCACCCCGCCCAGTACCTCGCTGTCCGCCACGGCCACCAGGAGCTTCGCGCCCGGCTTCTCCGCCATCCGGCCGATGTGGGCCAGCATGTCGTAGTACCTCGGCTGCTCGGCCGGGCCCGGAAAGCCCGCCAGGCCCGCATACACCGTCACCATCAGACGCCCCAGGACGTCGAACTCGTCCTCCCTGGCCTCGCGAATGACGAATCCAGCGCCCATGGGTGAATCCTCCCCACCGACGATAGGCGATCCGCTTCGCTTGGAACAGGCCACGGCCACTGCCATACTCGGCCACCCCCACCCCGGAGCGCCCCATGCCCAAGCCCCAGACCTACGCGAACCATCGCCGTTTCGATCCCCTCGTCCACTTCGCCCTGGTCCCGTTCTTCCTCGCCTCCGCGCTGGCCCTCGTCGCTTACCTGATCAAGCATCCCAGCCTTCACAACGCCTGGCTGGTGCTGGCGGGCTTCGCCGTCCTGCTGCTGACCCTCACGGTCCGGGGCTACGCGCTCCGGGTGCAGGACCGCCTCATCCGCCTGGAGGAACGGCTGCGGATGGAGCGCCTTCTGCCGGAGGATCTGAAGGCCCGGATCCCCGAGTTGACAGTGCGTCAATGCGTGGGCCTCCGGTTCGCCTCCGACGGCGAACTGGCCGACCGGGTTCGCGAGGCCCTGGCGGAGGGGCTGAACGACGAGGGCATCAAGAAGCGCATCCAGGTCTGGCGGCCCGACACCTTCCGGGTGTGACCGGGGGCCCGCCGGGGATCGGCTAGACTTTCCGGGCATGGAGGGATCATGGCCCGGAAGCTGGTGGAGTGCGTGCCGAACATCTCGGAGGGCCGGGATGCCGCGAAGATCAGGCAGGTGACGGACGCCATCGCCGCCGTGCCCGGCGTCACCCTGCTGGACGTGGATCCCGGGGCCGACACGAACCGCACGGTCATCACCTTCGTGGGCGAGCCCGAGGCCGTCCTGGAGGGCGCCTTCCGCTGCATCGCCGAGGCCGCGAAGGTCATCGACATGCGCCAGCACAAGGGGGCCCACCCCCGCATGGGCGCCACGGACGTGGTGCCCTTCGTGCCCGTCGAGGGCGTGACCATGGAGGACTGCGCCGAGCTGGCCCGCCGCCTGGGCGCGCGGGTGGGAGGGGAGCTGGGCATCCCCGTCTACCTCTACGAAGCCGCCGCCAGCCGCCCCGAGCGCCGCAACCTGGCCGAGGTCCGCCGCGGGGAATACGAGGGCCTGGAGAAGAAGCTCGGAACCCCCGAGTGGCAGCCGGATTTCGGCCCGGCCGCCTTCCACGCCCAGGCCGGCGCCACCATCATCGGCGCCCGGGAGTTCCTGGTGGCCTACAACGTGACCCTGAACTCGAACGAGAAGGCCCACG
>JAJYBX010000403.1 GCA_021778785.1 Acidobacteriota bacterium | reverse complement strand
CCCCACCTCCAGGCTGGTTTCATCGGCGGCTGGTTTGGAAGACGGAGGTCCGACGGCCCAGGCCAGCCAGGCCTGGCGGAGGGTGTCCGCCCCGTCCTGGAGAATCGGCGCCTGCGCCCGGACGGTCGATCCGGCAGCCAGGAGCGGTAGGAGGACGAGCAACCGGGAAGCGGAGCGTGGCGGCATTCAGGCAGGTTATCGGAAGGCTCCGGCTCGATCCACTTTGCATCAGAATGAAGGGATGCTCTTCGATTCCCCCTCCACCTTCGGCCGTGCGTTCCGGATCCTCTCCTTCGGGGAGAGCCACGGGCCTGCGGTGGGGGTGGTGATCGACGGGGTGAAGCCGGGGCTGCCCTTCGACCTGGCGGCCATCCAGGCGGACCTGGACCGCCGCCGCCCGGGGCAGTCGGACCTGGTGACGCCCCGCACCGAGGCGGACCGGGTGCAGGTGCTGAGCGGGGTCTTCGAGGGGCGCACGACGGGCCACCCCATCGCCCTGGTGGTGTTCAACGAGAACCAGCGGAGCGGGGACTACCAGGCCATCGCGGACCTCTTCCGGCCGGGCCACGCGGACCTGACGTACCAGCGCAAGTACGGCCTCCGCGATCCCCGGGGCGGCGGTCGCAGCAGCGGCCGGGAGACCCTCGCCCGGGTGGCAGCAGGCGCCTGGGCCAGGCAACAGCTGGCGGCCCTGGGTGTCACGGTGCGGGGCTTCAACCGCGAGATTGCGGGCATTACGGGCACCGCCGTGGACTGGGCCTTCGTGGAGGGGAACCCCCTGCGGGTGGCCGATCCCGCGGCCTTCGATGCCCAGCGCGCCGCCGTGGAGACGGCCCGGGCCGAGGGCGACAGCGTGGGGGGCGTGTGCGAGGTGTGGATCGAGGGCCTGCCCGTGGGGCTGGGTGATCCGGCCTTCGGGAAACTTGACGCGCTGCTCGCGGCGGCCTGCATGTCCATCGGCGCGGTGAAGGGCGTGGAGCTGGGCGCGGGCTTCGCGAGCGCCCGGCGCCGGGGCAGCGAGAACAACGATCCGCTCGGGCCCGGGGGACCCCTGAAGAACGACGCCGGCGGCACCCTGGGGGGCATCAGCACGGGGGCGCCGGTGGTGGTGCGGCTCGCCGTGAAGCCCACCAGCTCCATCGCCCGCGTCCAGCAGACCATCGACCGCGAAGGCCGCACGGCCGAGATCTCCACCGGGGGCCGCCACGACCCGTGCATCGCGCCCCGCATCGTGCCCGTGGCCGAGGCCATGTGCGCCCTCGTCGTCTACGACACCTGGCTCACCCAGCAGGCGCTCCGGGAGGGGGCCGTCACCGAGGCGCCGGACTGGGATTGGGAGGCCGTGGAAACGCTCCTCCGTGCGAAGCTGTGATGACCGCCACTTTATAGAGGAACATGACGAAGAGGTGACGCTGTTATCCCCGGCCGCGCCCGATCATGACATCGACATGGAACCCGTCCTGCTCAGCTTCCACGCCCCCATCCACGACCTCGACGTGGTGGCCCAGCACGTCGTCAAGGAGGGGATCTCGGCCCGGCTCCGCGACTGGCATCGGCAGACCGGCGCCCGGGAACTGGTCTACCTGGCGACCTGCCAGCGGGTGCTGTGGATGGTCTGGGGCGGCGATCCCGGGGCCCTGGACCCCGGGCCCGGCGTCCGCCGGTACGAAGGCGAGGACGCCTGGATGCACCTGCTGGCCATGTCCGCCGGTCTGGAATCCGCGAACCTGGGGGATCGCGAGATTCCGGGCCAGATGAAGGACGCCCTCCAGCAGGCCCGCCAGGTGGGCGTGGCCGGCGAGGAGGCCCAGACCGCCCTCGAGGATGTGATCCGCGAAGGCCATCGCCTGCGGGCCCGCCTCGGTCTCGCCGACGGATCCGTCAGCGTGGCCACGGCGGCGCTGCGGCATCTCTCGGACGGCTTGTCGGAGGAGGCCTCGGTGGCCTTGGTGGGGGTGGGCCCCATGACCCAGTACCTGGCCGAGCGCCTGCCGGAGCTGGGGTTCCGGGTGGCCGTCGCCAACCGCACCCGGAGCCACGCCCACCAGCTGGCGGACCCCCTGGGCCTGGCGGTGGTGGACCTGGCAGACCTGCAGCGCGATCCCGGGGGCTTCGATGCCCTGGTGACGGCCACCGCGGCGCCGGAGCCCCTGTTCACGCTGGATGCCTGGCAGGCCCTGAAGCGGCCCACCCTGCGCATTCTGGACCTGGCGCTACCCCCGGATTCCGAGCCCGGGCTCGAGCAGCTGCCCTGGGTGCATCGGGTGGACCTCAGCGCCTTCCTGGCCCAGACGGCCACGGTCCGCGCCAGGCGCACCGAGGCGGCCCAGAAGGCCGAGCCCTTCCTCGCCGGCACGGCGGGCCGCCTGCGCCACCGCGCGGAGGTGCGGGCCCGCAAGCGGCACCTCGCCTCCGCCCAGGAGCGGCTGGACGCCGCCTGGGGCGCGCTGGAGGCGGAGGTGAAGGGGCTCCACGGGCATCTCTCCCACCTGGATGAGACCCAGCGCGTGGCCCTGCAATCCATCCTGTCCCGCGGGCGCACCCTGGCGTTCCGGGCCCTGGCCCAGACGGACGTGAAGCCCGTCGAGGGCGGAGAGGCGGTGAATTCGTGAAGCATGTGACCGTGGCCACCCGTGGGTCGCTCCTGGCCGTGGGTCAGGCCGAGCCCCTCGTGCGGTTCCTCGAGGCCAAGGGCTACGAAGTCTCCTGGCGCAAGTTCTCCAC
>JAJYBX010000402.1 GCA_021778785.1 Acidobacteriota bacterium | reverse complement strand
ATGCCGCTCGGCAGCGCCATCGGCTCGGGCCTGGGCGTGCAGAACCCCATGACGCTGCTGCTCATCAAGGACGTCCTCGAGACCTACAAGCTGCCCATGATCGTGGACGCCGGCGTGGGCACCGCCTCCGACGCCACCCTGGCCATGGAACTGGGCGCCGACGGCGTCCTGCTCAACACCGCCGTGGCCGAGGCCGGCGATCCCATCCGCATGGCCCAGGCCATGGACCACGCGGTCGTCGCCGGGCGCCTGGCCTTCGAATCCGGCCGCATGCCCAAGCGCCTCTACGCCAGCGCCAGCAGCCCCCTGGCGGGGGTCGTGGGGCGGTAGCCCCCACCAGCTTCGGGATATGAAAAGGGCCCCTGCCGGGGCCCTTTCATGGAACAGCCGCGCCTCAGTGCGCGTCCTTCTTCTCCGCGGGCGCGATGTGGGGCACGCGCTCGGGCATGTCCAGGAAACCCCAGGCGGTGGCGGCCATGGCCTGGGCGCCCTGGATGAGGTCCGCCGGGATCACGTGGGTGAAGGTGTCCGCCTGGCTGTGGTGGGTGATCTTCATGTAGTCCACAGGGTCCTGGATGGCGGCGAAGGCGGGCACGCCCAGTTGGAAGAAGGGCCAGTGGTCCGTATCCCCGGGCTGGATGAACGCGCCGATCTCGCGGCAGCCGAGGTTGTTGGCCGGGGCCATGGCCACGGCGAGGGGCGCCCGCCAGAGCTCCTGGCCCATGTCCGGCCAGCCCAGGATGCGGCCCGTGCCCATGTCGTCCACCAGCACGGCCTGCCAGTTCGCGGCCTCGGCGGCGTGGGCCTTGGCGTAGGCGTTGGAGCCCAGGAGGCCCTCCTCCTCCCCGCTGAAGAGCACCACGCGCAGGGTGCGCTTGGGCTTCAGGCCCAGGGCCTGGATGGCCCGCAGCACTTCCATGGAGGCCATGGCGCCGGTGCCGTTGTCCGTGGCGCCGGTACCCAGGTCCCAGGAATCCAGGTGCCCACCCACGATGACCACCTGGTCGGGCCACTCCGAGCCCTTGATCTCGGCCACCACGTTGTGGGCCTGCACGGGCTCCTGGCTCAGCGTCCCGGCGATCTGGACCTCCACCACCGGATGCTGGCCCCGCTTCACGAGGCGCGTCAGCATGTCGGCCTGCTCCCCGGAAAGGAAGGCTGTGGGCGTCGTGGCGCGACCCCAGCGGGGCACGGGGCTGCCCGTCATGTTGAGGAGATCGTCCGGGCGGCCGGAGCCCCGGAGCAGCACGGCAGCCTTCAGGTCCTTCATCAGGCCCATGAGCTCCCGGTAGTAAGTGCGGCGATCGACCTTGGGGTCGGGCTTGGGGAGGGCGCCCATGAGCACGATCTTGCCCTCAAGCGTGGGGATGAGTGCCTTGAGTTCCTCCACGGTCTGGGCCTGGAGGACCACCAGCTCCCCCTTCACCGGGCCCTTGGTGGCCGGGCTCCAGGCCATGGCCGCCAGGTGCAGGTCCATGCCGTTCAGGTTCACGAGCCGCCCCCAGTCGTGGCCGCGGGTCCAGCGGGGGCCGAAGTCGTAGGCCTCGGTGTGGACGTTCACGGCGCCATAGGCCTTGAACTTGTCCATGGCCCAGGCCTCCGCCTTGAGCAGGCGCTCCGACCCCGTCAGGCGCGGGCCGATGTCATCCGTGAGGGCCTCCAGGTTCGTCACGACCTGGGGGCGTTCCCCGATCTCCCGGATCAGGCGGGCCACGTCGCTGGTGAAGGGCTTGTCGGGAATGCCGAACTCGAAGCGGGGCTTCTCGGCCTTCTTGGGCCCGGCCGGGGCCTGGGCGGCCAGGGCGAGGGCGCTCAGGCCCAGGACGAGGAGGGGGAGGAGGCGCATAGGGACTCCGGAGTTGAGCCCTCACCTTACGAGGGTGAAATGGCTACCGCAACAGGAAAACGGGGGCTACCCCGGCTCCGGGGTCCATGGCCCAATACGGCCATGTCCCACCCGGTCCTCGCCCCCCTCGAAGCCCGCATCCTCGGCTGCCTCATGGAGAAGCAGCTGAGCACGCCGGACGTCTATCCCCTGTCCCTGAACGCCCTGCTCAACGCCTGCAACCAGACCAGCAACCGGGACCCGGTGATGCAGGTGGCCGAGGAGGACCTGCCGGCCGCGGTGGAGGGCCTGGTGGACCAGGGCCTGGCGGAGCGGTGGCCGGGGCGGGTGATGAAGCTCGCCCACCTGGCCAAGCCGCGCTGGAACCTCTCCGTGCAGGAATCGGCCCTCCTGGCGGAGCTGCTGCTGCGGGGCCCCCAGACGCCCGGCGAACTGCGGACCAACACCCGGCGCATGTACCCCTTCCCGGACATGGCCGAGCTGGAGGCCTGCCTGGGCGCCCTCCTGGAGACGGAACCGCCCCTGGTGCTCCGCCTGCCCCGGGCCCCCGGTTCCCGCGAGGCCCGGGTGGCCCACCTGCTCGGGGAGGCCCCGGACCCCGGCCTCCCCGCACCGGCCCGGGCCCCGGCACAGCCGGGCCGCCTGGAGGCCCTGGAGGCGGAGGTCTCGGCCCTGCGGACCGAACTGGCGGAGCTCCGGGCCGCCTTCGAGGCCTTCCGGGCCCAGTTCTGAATCAGACCTCGTCGGGCGCCAGGCCCAGGCCCCGCAGGCCCGCCAGGAGGGTGTCGTAGGCCCCCGGCTCCGCCTGGAACACCACGTGAAAGGGCCGTTCGGCGAGCTCCTCCGCCACCTCCCGCAGGATGGCGGCGAGGGTGGCCGCCTCCCGGGGCGGGGCCT
>JAJYBX010000401.1 GCA_021778785.1 Acidobacteriota bacterium | reverse complement strand
TTGGTGAAGGCCTGGGCGTTCACCAGCACGCCGTGGGCCCGGAAGCCGGCGGCCAGGCCCAGGGGCAGCACCACCTCGTCGAGCCGCAGCTTCCCGCCGCGCACCTCGCCCACCTCGAAGGCCACGAAGCCGCCGGGGCGGGTGACGCGGAACAGCTCGGCGAAGACCTCGGCCATGGTCGCCTCCCAGGCCGCCACGGTGCGGGGCGTGCTGAGGCCCCGGCCGATGGCCTCGGCGTCCAGACCGTTGAACCAGCAGCGCAGCCAGTTGTCGCCGGCGTAGTCCACCACATCGAGGAAGGGCGGGGAGGTGACGGTGAGCTGCACGGTGCCGTCGGCCAGCTCCGGCGTGGCGCGGGCATCGCCCGTGAGGAGCCGGGGATCCGCCAGGGCCAGGTTCCGCCGCTGGGCCTGCTCCAGGCCCGCGAGGAGCTGGCGGGTCTTCTTCAGGATGAGGGTCCGCGTGTCCCGGTAGGCGGGCGCCTGGCTGCGCCGGGCGTTGAGCTGCCGCTGCTTCTCGGCGGTGACGGCCTGGTTGGGCGGCAGGGTGTACACGGAGAAGAAGCCGGGGCTGTGGCCCGTGAGGCGGTTGGTGGCCACCATGCGGAGCCAGGCATCCACGCCGTCGAGGGTGCCCCGGGCCTCGCGCTCCAGGCACCAGTCGCGGAGGCCGCGGATCTCCGCCTCCGTGTCCGGGTGGAAGAACATGGAGAGCTCCAGGCCGTCGTCGGCGCCCCGGCGGGGGATCTGGTCCAGGCGCGCGGCCACGGCCAGGGGATCGGGCGGGGCGAGGCGCGGGGCCGCGAGGATGCGGGAGAGGGGGTTCACGTCGTTGGCGGCCACGCGGCGGCCCAGGAGGGCGGCCTCCACGGCCGTGGTGCCCCGGCCGCTGAAGGGATCGTAGACGCGGTCGCCGGGCGCCGTGAGGCGCTCGATGAAGTGGCGCGGGAGCTGGGGCTTGTAGCAGGCCCGGTACGACACCTCGTGCAGGTTGGCGGCCTGGCGCTGGCGGGACGTCCAGAGCTCGGCCGAGAGGCGCGGGTAGGCCTCCGCCCCGGCGGCCACGGCATCCCAGGCGGCCTCCGCCTCCGGCGCGGGCAGGAAGCCCGCCAGGAAGGCCTGCCGCTCCGTCTCCGCCGTCCCTGCCGTCATCCGCGTCTGCCCCTCCCCGGGGATCCAGGATAGCCTGCTGGACATGGCCCCCTCCCGATCCCGGCGGCATCCCGAGCTGACGCGCCTCTACGTGGCCATGGGCCTCGTCGCCCTCATCGTGGTCATCATCCTGGGCTACAAGGCCCTCAGCGGACGCATCGCGGACGCCGGCCTGGACGCGCCCTCCCGCTGGGCCCTCATGGCCGTGGGCGTGGCCAACGCCCTGGCCATCGGGACCCTCTTCTTCATCGTGGCCCGCAGCATGGCCAAGCTCTACTTCGAGCGCAAGAGCGGGATCCTGGGCTCCCGCCTGCGCACCCGCATGGTGCTGACGCTCTTCATCGTGGGCATCGTGCCCAGTCTCATCCTCTTCCTGGTGGGCCGGAACTTCATCAGCAAGAACGTGGAGCGCTGGTTCAGCCCCGAGACGGAGCAGGTGATCCAGGAGGGGAAGAAGGCCGCCGACGACCTGCGCGCCGCCAGCCTGGCCCGCCTGGATTTCGGCACCGACCGCCTGCTGGCCTCCCCCTCGGACGACCCCGCCCTGATCCGGGCGGCTTCGGGGCTGGACCTCGTGGCCTACCTGGGACCCGGCGAGGGGGGGCCGGTGCGGGCCCTCGACCTGCTGCCCGGTCCCCCGCCGCCCACGCTGCCGGTCCCCCCGGGCACCACCACCCAGGTCATCCGGGAGGGCGCCTGGCTCCTGCGGGCCGTGCCCCGGGGCGATGGCCTGTGGATCGTCGGCGTCTTCACCCCCCGCGAGGTGCACGAACGGCTCCTGGCCCTGGAGCACCGGTTCCGGGAGAGCCAGCAGATCCGTGCCGCCCGGGATCCCCTGCAGACGCTGCCCCAGAGCACCTTCCTGTTCCTGACGCTGCTCACCCTCTTCTTCGCCGTGTGGTCGGGCCTGGCCCTGGCCCGCTCCCTCTCGGAGCCCATCCGGGCCCTGGCCAAGGCCGCCCAGCGCGTGGGCGCGGGGGATCTGGACGTGCAGCTGCCGGAGCTGGGCGAGGACGAGCTGGCCTTCCTGGCCCGCACCTTCAACGCCATGACCCGCGACCTGAAGACCAACCGGGCCGCCATCGAGGCCCAGGCCGGCCGCCTGGAACAGCAGCGGGCCTACCAGGACCAGCTGCTGGCGGCCCTGCCGGTGGGTGTCATGAGCTGGCGGGCCGATGGGGAGCTGCGCACCTTCAACGCCGCGGCCCGCAGCTGGCTGGGGCTGGAGGACTTCGACCTCGCGGAATCCACCTGGGACGACGTGGTGCAGCTGCCGCGGCTGGGCCACCTGCCGGACCTGGTGGCCCGGGTGCGGGAGACCCGCCGGGGCGCCCAGGAGGAGCTGCGCCTGGGCGGCGAGGGCGAGGGCCGGCCCGTGCGGGCCATCCTGGAGCCCCTGCAGGGCGGGGGCGTGCTGGCCGTGCTGGAGGACCTCTCCCTGCTGGCCCAGGCGGAGAAGCGCGCCGCCTGGCAGGAGGTGGCCCGGCGCATGGCCCACGAGGTGAAGAACCCCCTCACGCCCATCCAGCTCACGGCCCAGCGCCTGCTGCGGCGGGGCCGGGACGGCCGCCTGGACGCCGAATCCGTGCAGGAGG
>JAJYBX010000400.1 GCA_021778785.1 Acidobacteriota bacterium | reverse complement strand
CAGGTTGCGGATGCGGAGGCGCGGCAGGGGCGCGGGGCCGCAGCGGAGCAGTTCCTGGTCCGCGGCGCCGAGGCCTTGGTTGAGCCGGCTCCGGAAGGATTCCAGGGCCGCCGCCTCGAGGAGCAGAGGCGACCGGGGCTGGAGCCCCAGGGCGCCGGCCTCCATGGCGCGGCGGGCGCCGGCCTCGTCTTCGGCGGTGGCCAGGACGGGGAGATGGAGCGCGCCGAGGGAGCGCACCAGGAGCGCGTCCGCCAGCAGCGCCGAGGCGCCGTCCGCCTGGGCCGCCTGGGCCTCCTGGGCATCCTGGACCGCGACGATCCGGGGCAGGTTCGCCTGCTTCAGCAGGGAGAGGGAGGGCGGCAGCTCCGCCGTGTGCAGCAGGAAGGCCACGCCGGCCTCGCGGGCGGCGGCCATGACGTGATCGGCCCCGTCGCGCAGGCCCCGCAGGTCCAGGCCCAGGCGGGTGCCCCCGCGCAGGGAGGCGGACATCTCCTGCAGGCGGACCTTCAGGCGCTGGGGATCGGGAAAGGCCTCGATGCGGGCCAGGGCCCAGCCCTCCGCGCGCTGGAAGGCGCCGTGGAGGTCCAGGGCGCCAGGGGCCTGCCAGCCCTGCAGGACGGGCAGGGATGCGGCGGGAAAGAGGGAATCGGTCATCCGGAACTCCGGGGCGCCGTGCCGGGGACCCCGGGGGCCCTCTCAGTGTGAGGCTTCCCTTCTGTGACGGGGGACCGGTTTTGACCCGGAGTCAAGATCCCCGTTCGCCTTTGAGTGCCTGGTTCCCGTTAGGGCTCTGAGTCCAGTGTTTGTGCCCAGGCCGCCCCCGCCCCACAATCGGACCAGGAGTCCCCATGCGATCCATGACCGCCTACGCCGAGGTCGTCCGGCCCCTGCCCGCCGGGCAGCTGCGGCTCGCCCTCCGCAGCGTGAACCACAAGTCCCTGGATCTGGGGGTGCGCCTGCCCTCCGCCCTCTTCCCCCTCGAGGCCGGCCTCCGCACCCAGGTGCGCGAGGCCGCCCAGCGCGGCAAGCTCGATCTCACCGTCGAGGTGCAGGACGATCCGTCCCTGGAGCCGAAGATGAACCGCGCCCTGCTGCGGGCCGTGGCCAAGGGCTGGCAGGAGGACGCCGAGTGGCTGAACCTGCCGCCCCTCACCGCCGAGGCCTTCTTCCGCCTGCCCGGCGCCTTCCAGGCCCCGGCCGCGGATCTGGCGGAGCGGCTGGAGGCGCCCGTCCGCGAGGGCCTGGCGGCCCTCCTCGAGGCCTGGAACGAGGGGCGCGCGAGGGAAGCCGAGCGGCTGCGGCCCTTCTTCGAGGCGGGCCTGGCCCGGTTGTCCGGGCTGCGGGAGCGTCTCCAGGCCAGCGCGGAGGCCCAGGCCGCCGAGCTGCCCGAGCTCTACCGCCAGCGCATCACGCAGATCCTGGAGGAGGCCCGCCTCGCCGGCCAGGTCCCCGCGGAACGGCTGCTGGCCGAGGCGGGCATCCTGGCCGAGCGCCAGGACGTGCGCGAGGAGCTCACGCGCCTGTCGGCCCATCTCGATGATTTCAGGGAGCGGCTGGCCGCGGGGCGCCTGGAGGGCAAGGCCGTGGACATCTGGTGCCAGGAGGTGCTGCGGGAGCTGAACACCACGGGCAGCAAGTGCAAGCGGCTGGACATGACCCGGGCGGTCATGGAGGCCAAGGGCGCCCTGGACCAGATCCGCGAGCAGGCCGCCAACCTCGAATAGCCCTTCAGCGCCCCTCCAGGTGCTTCGCCAGGAGGGCCTCCAGGTCCTTGAAGCCGAAGGGTTTCCGGAGGAAGGCGGCGAACCCGTGCTCGGCCACGGCGGCCCGACCCTCCGCGTCCCCGTAGCCGCTGCACAAGATGGCCCGGGCATCGGGGCGGATCCGGCGGATCGCCTCGAAGGCCGCGGGACCGTCCAGGCCCGGCATGGTGGCGTCGATGAGGATCAGCGCGATGCGGTCCGGCTGAGCCAGGAACAGGGCCACCGCCTCCTCCCCACCGGAGGCCTCCACCACCTCGTACCCCAGCCGGGAGCGGATCAGCTCGGCGACGGGGCGGCGGACTTCCGCATCATCGTCCACGAACAGGAGGGTGCCCTTCGCGGGCCGCAGGGGCGCCGCGCCGGCCATCCCGGGCGCTGCGGTTTCCCGGTCCGGGAAATAGACCCGGACCCGGGTCCCCCCGTCGGGCTGGCTGACCACCTGGATCTGGCCCTTGTGCCCCCGGAGGATGCCCAGGGCCGCCGACAGGCCCAGCCCCCGCCCCATGGCCTTGGTGCTGTAGAAGGGATCGAACATGCGCGGCAGGACTTCGGGCGGGATGCCCGGCCCTCCGTCCGCCACCTCGATCCGCACCATCGGGCCGCAGCGCCCAGGCTCGGGCCAGTAGCCTTCGGCGAGATCCGCCGGCGCCAGCTCGGCAAGGCGCAGCGAGAGACGGACGGGCGCCCCCCCGCCGGCTTCGGCCGCATTCTCCAGGAGAATGGACAGCAGCTTGCCGATCTGGGCCGGATCGCCCTCCAGGGGCGGCAGATGACCGTCCAGGTCCACCTCGGCCCGGCCGTCCGCCGCGGCCTGGCGCGCCAGGGAGGCGAGATCCAGGGCTGCCCGGCGGAGGTGGCTGCGCCCGGAGTAGAGCAGCATCTCCCCGGAGAGGCGCGCCGCCCGGGCCAGGATCTCCCCCATCCGGCGGAGGCAGGCTCCGGCCTGGCTGTCCTCCACCACCCCCATCTGCGCCAGTTCGAGGTTCCCC
>JAJYBX010000399.1 GCA_021778785.1 Acidobacteriota bacterium | reverse complement strand
GGGCCGCCCGGAGCGAGGCCGCGGCGGCCCGCCGCTTGGCGTCCAGATCGAGGAAGGGCAGGGGATCGAGCACCACGCCATGGATCGGCAGCGCCTCCGCCTGGGCGGTCTCCACGGCCGCTGCGGTCTGGAGGCCCAGCGCCTGGGCCTGGCCGGGGGCCAGCACCAGGGTGGAGGTGGCATCCGCGCCCTTCTCGAGGCGGGCTTCCGGCGGGGGCTGTGGCGCATCGTCGGCGTCGGCCGCGCCGCCTCCGAAGGCCATGCGGGCGCCAATGCCTGCCGCAAGCACCAGGGCCAGGCCGGTCAGGATCCACCGTGCACGCCGGGAGAGGGAGTTGGATTCGGTCATCGGGAGACTCCATCGAATCGGAAGGGGTGTTCGGTGGGATCGAGCGGTTTCTGGAAGGCGGCCTCCACGGCCAGCCGGGCCCGCTGGGCTTCGGCCCAGGCCTCCACGGCCAGGCTGCGGGCCTGGGTGGCCTCGAGTCGGGCCACCAGCCAGCCACCCTGGTCCAGGCCACCCAGATCCGCGTTCCGCTTGGCGGCCGCCAGGCGGGCCTCCTGCGCCGCCAGGGCCTCCACCTGGGCCTTCAACCGCGCCCGCGCATCGGTGAACCGGGCGGCGGCAAGGTCCGCCTCCGACAGGGCGCGCTGCTCCTCCTGGCGAAGCTGGGCCGCGATGACCTTCCGGCGGGCCACGGCCTCCGCGATGGGCCCCTGCCGCCGGTCGAAGAGCGGCAGGTCCACCGTGACGCCGAGGATCCACTTCTTCACGCCCTGGTCGAAGCTGTAGCCGGGCCCCACCTGGAGGTTCGGCACCCGCAGGGCCAGTTCCTGGCGCAGGGTGGTCTCGTTCTGCTCCCAGGTGAGGAGGGTGCGGCGGATGTCCAGGCGGTGGATGAGGGCGTCCGCATCCGAGGCGGGAAGGGGCGGGGGCGGGGCCAGATCCACCGCGGGCTCGGACCGGAGGCGGTCTTCCAGGGCGGCCTGGCTGACCCCTGCGGCGAGGGCCAGGGCCGCAGCGGCCCGCCGGACCTCGGCCTGGGCGGTGAACCGGGCGGCCGCGGCCCGCTGGGCCTCCAGGGCGGCCAGGGTCGCCTCGGGGGTGCCGATCTCGCCCAGGGCCAGACGTCGCTGTTGGAGTTTGAGGAACGCGGCGCGGAGGGAGGCCTCCTGGTCGGCGGCGGCGGCCGCCTCGCGGGCCTGCAGCCAGTCCACCAGGGATCGGCGCACGTCCATGCGCAGCTTCCAGGCCGCATCCGCCACCTGGAGCTGGGACAGCTCGACCTGGAGCCGGGCCTGCCGGATGCGCAGATCCCGTTTCCCGCCGGTCTCGATGGGAAGGTTCAGCCCGTAGGTGAGGGTCCAGGGCTGCGGCACGCCTTCGGCCTTGGTCGCCCCGAACCCGAAGGAGGGGTTCGGGCGGGCCTTGGCGGTGAGGATGCCCGCCCGGGCCGCGGCCAGCTCGGCCTCCGCCAGGGCCAGGTCGGGATGGTCCTTCCAGGCCACCTGGGTGAGGGTCCGGGCCAAGTCGCCGGCCGGGATCCGGGCCGGCGTCTTCTGTAGATCCGCCAGGGTCCGCCTGGGGTCCAGCGTGGCCCGCGGTGGGCGGGCGCAGGCACCCGCCAGGAGGAGCAGCGTGAGCGGCAGGAGGAAGGATCGGTACCACATGCCCCGAACCTAGCCCCCGCGCCTGACCGCCCCATGACGCCGGCCTGACGGGTTGATCAGGTTCGGGGGAAGGTGATCCGCACGGTGGTTCCCTGGCCGAGGCTGCTTTCGATGGAGAGCGTCCCGCCGTGCAGGCGGAGGATGCTCTGCACGATGGCCAGGCCCAGCCCCGTCCCGCCCGTGGCGCGGCTCCGCGAGGCGTCCGGACGGGCGAAGCGCTGGCCGAGCTGGGGGATCCGGGCGGCGGGGATGCCCTCTCCGGTGTCCCGGACCAGGATCTCGGCGCGGCCTTCCTGCGCGGAGCCGGTCAGCGAAACTTCGCCACAGCGAGGGGTATGGCGCAGGGCGTTGGCCAGGAGGTTGTGGATGGCCCTGCGGAGCAGGATCGGATCCGCCTGGAGGCGGGCCTGGGCAGGGGCCTCCACCCTCAGGGCGATGCCCTGCTCCTCGGCGAGGAACTCGAAGGGGCGCGCAGCTTCCGCCAGCGCCGATCCGAGGTCCAGCTCCTGCCGGTCGAGCACGGTGGCCGGATCCTCGGTGCGGGCCAGGAAGAGCATCTGTTCCACGAGGGCGCCCAGGTGATCGACCGACTCCGTGGCCGCGCCCAGGCGGTCGCCCAGCACCGGATCCGCCACGGTCCCCGCGAGGGATTCCAGTTCCAGGCGCAGGGCATGGAGGGGCGTGCGCAGCTCGTGGGCCATGTCCGCGTTCAGGGTCCCCAGGCGGGAGAAGGCCTCCTCCAGGCGTTCGAGGGCGCCGTTCAGCGTGGCCGTGAGGGCCTGCAGCTCCCGGGGCGCCTCGGCCGCGGAGAGCCGGGCGGTGAGGGTCTCCGGCCGGATCCCGGCCACGGCGCGGGCCAGCCGGTCCAGGGGCGCGAGGCCCCGCCGGGCGATGAGCCAGCCCGCCAGGGCCGCCAGGGCCGCCACCAGGGCCGCGTTGAGGGCCAGGAACTCCCGGTACCGGGCCAGCAGGCGCTCCCGGGCCGCCAGGTCCTTGGCGGCCTGGACCACGCCCCCCCGGCAGGGCACGCTCTCCACCAGCAGATCCGTATCCCCGGGGCCCTCGATCCGGACCAGGCCGGA
>JAJYBX010000398.1 GCA_021778785.1 Acidobacteriota bacterium | reverse complement strand
CCGACGCGCTGCTCTACCGCCACTGGACGCAGTGGCGCGATTTCCAGTACACCCACCTCTTCCTGGGCGCCTTCAACGGGAAGGTGGAGGAGCTCACGCCCGGGAAGCAGGACTACCCGGCGGCCGCCACCACGCCCATGTCCCAGACCTACGACCTGAGCCCGGACGGCAAGGAGCTCTGCGTCGTCACCAACCCCGACGCCGTGCCCGCCCGCTCCACCAACCAGGACCTCTTCCTCGTGAGCCTGGAGGGCGACCGCACCCCCCGCGACATCACTGCCGGCAACAAGGCGGCGGACGTGGATCCGAAGTACTCGCCGGACGGCAAGTGGATCGCCTACCGGTTCCAGACCCGGCCGGGCTTCGAGTCCGACCGCTTCCGCCTGGCCGTCTATGACCGGACCACCCACGCCACCCGCGTGCTGACCGAGGCCATCGACAACTGGGTGGACGGCTTCCAGTGGTCCGCAGATGGGAAATCGATCTGGTTCACCGTGGAGGAGAAGGGCCACTGGCCCCTCTTCCGCGTGGACGTGGCCAGCGGGAAGGCCGAGCGCGTGCTGGACGGCCAGTCCATCCGCGAGTTCGTGGTGAGCCCCGACCAGACGTCCGTCCTCTTCACCCGCACCACCGTGGGCGAGCCCGTGGAGATCTGGCGCTACGACGTGGCCGCCAAGGGCCTGAAGCGGCTCACGGACTTCAACCAGAAGGTGGCCGACGCGGTGGACATCCGCCCGGCGGAGACCATGTGGGTGAAGGGCGCCGACGGCGCCGAGGTGGAGGTCTTCCTCGTGAAGCCCCACGGCTTCGACCCCGCGAAAAAGTACCCGCTCATCATGAACGTCCACGGCGGCCCGCAGATGATGTGGTCCGACACCCTGCGCGGCGACTGGCAGGTGTATCCCGGCGCGGGCTACGTGGTGGCCTTCCCCAACCCCCACGGCTCCACGGGCTACGGCCAGGCCTTCACCGACGCCATCAGCGGCGACTGGGACGGCAAGGTGATGACCGACCTCGCCAAGGTGACGGATGCGCTCGCGGCGCTGCCCTACGTGGACAAGGACCGCATGGGCGTCATGGGCTGGAGCTGGGGCGGCTACGCCATGATGTGGCTGGAGGGCCACACGCAGCGCTTCAAGGCCATCGCCTCGATGATGGGCGTGTACGACCTGCAGGCCATGCACGGCGCCACCGAGGAGCTGTGGTTCCCCGAGTGGGACCTGAAGGGCACCCCCTGGACCAACCCGAAGCTCTACGAGCGCATGAGCCCCAACCGCTACGTGAAGGACTTCAAGACGCCCTGCCTCGTCATCACCGGCGAGCGGGACTACCGCGTGCCCTACACCCAGAGCCTGGAGTTCTTCAACGACCTGCAGGAGATGGGCGTCCCCAGCCGCCTGCTCGTCTTCAAGAACGACGGCCACTGGCCCGATGCGCTGAAGTCCATGCCGGTCTACTACAACGCCCACCTCGAGTGGTTCCAGAAGTACCTGGGCGGCGGCGCCGCCCCCTGGAAGACCGAGGACCTGGTGCGGAACCAGGTGTTCGGCAAGGCCGGGAAGTAGCCCCGCTCAGGGCGTAGGACCCGCCTTCAGCTTCCAGTAGCTGCGGCCCCCGGCGAGGCGCTGTTCCAGGCCTCGCCGGGCCGCCCTCAGCCCGCCCTGGAGCACCTGCCGGATGTCGCGGATCACCGGCGGGGCCGTGGCGAAGTAGGAGTGCTCCAGGAAGCTGGTGTCGAGGCCCGAGGCGTCGATGGTCTCGATGCCCGGCGCCACCACGATGCCATCGGCGGTGTCCCCGGCTCGCGGATAGCCGTGCACCTTCTTGGAGGCCAGGAGGGCGTTGTCCCCGTCCGAGGCGTAGAGGGTGATGTGGTCGCATCCCGCGGCGAGGGCCGGGGCGATGTCCCGCTTGAAGATCTCGGCGTCGATGTCCGGGGCCGTGAGGATGATCTCCTTGAAGCGGCCCCTGAGCTTCGGGTGCTCCGCGAAGAGCTGCCGGAGGGCGCCGGTGAGGGCGCGGTTGCCCATGGAATGGGCGATGAGGTAGATGTCCTTCACCCCGCTCTGCTCGGCGTAATCCACCAGGAACCGCTTCAGGTTCGCCTCGCTCCACTGCACGTTGTTCTCATCCGTGGTGTAGCCCTGCAGGGTGCCCTGGGAGGGCCAGCTGTAGAACACGGGCACGCCCCGGTAGTCCAGGTCGTAGGTGATCTGGGCGGTGCGCCGGGCCGCATCGCTGAACGACACGTTGTACCCGTGGACGAAGACGAAGCTGGACCCCGAGGCCCCCTGCGCCTGCACCCGGGCCCTCACGCGCTTCAGGAACCCCAGCCGCGTCTGCGGGTTCCAGTCCAGGATGGCCATGTGCCGGCGCGGATCCTCGCTGAACTCCAGCCGCCAGATGGACGGGGCCTCGATCTCGCCGACCCGGTGGCCATGGGGGACGCTGACGAGGAGCTCGCCGTAGGAGATCCCGGTCCCCCGGTCGCCGCCGAAGCTGCCGGTGCGGGGGTCCAGCTTCCGGTCGGTGCCGAACAGGACGGACACCCGGGCGTAGGCCCGATCGCGTTCCACATTGGGATTGACACCCACCGGGGTGGGCCGGGGCGGCGGCAGGGAAGGACCGGGGACTTCCGCCCGCCGCGCCATCTCTCCGGGATCCGGCCGCCGGGAGGGCTCGCGTTCCATGGGCGCCTCGACCGGGGGTGGAGGCGGAAGCGGGGAGGCCGTTGGCGGTGGCGGTGGGGCTGGCGC
>JAJYBX010000397.1 GCA_021778785.1 Acidobacteriota bacterium | reverse complement strand
TGGCGCGGCTCCAGCTGCAGACGCTGAATGCGAAGCTCACGGCCCTCCGGCCCGACCAGGCCCAGTACATCGGCGTGCCCCTGGAGGGGCCCTACAAGGCGGACCACTACCGCTACTGATCCCCGGCCCGGGACATGACAAGGGACCCCGCCCGGCGGGGTCCCTTGCCGTACCGGGACTCCCGGCTAGGTGACCAGCGCCTCCTCGTGGTGGGTGGCGTGGCGGACAGTGGCCTCGCATTCCAGCTGCGGGGTCTGGGTGAAGTGGGTGTTGGCGAGGTCGGTCCGGACCTTGGCCAGCACCTTGGCCCGGGACAGCTTGCCCTTCCCGGCCCGCATCTCCTTGCACAGGTAGTACGTGAAGGCGCCGTGCCAGTCGCCGCCGATGAGGGCGTCGGCGCTGGTCTGGTGGTCCTTGCAGGCGGCCCACAGGATGTGGTGGGCGATGCCCTTCTCCAGCAGCTTGAGGTGCTGGGGCCGCGCCCGGCGGAGTTCCATGTCGCGGAACGCCTCGATGGAGGGCGGGGGCAGGTAGCGGGGCTTGCGGTCCAGCAGCAGGTCGATGGCCTTCAGGCCGGTCCCGCTGTGGCAGGTGTCGAGGTAGACCTCGAGCAGCACGTTCGAGGGGATCTGGGTGAACAGGTCGTGCAGCTCGTCATCCACGATGATGTGGTCGCGGTTCCACTGGGTGCCGCTCTGGGCCAGGTCGTGGGGGCAGAAGGCCTCGTCGGCCCGGTCCATCTCGTCCAGGTTCAGGTCGGGCACCTGGGTGCCGTGGCTGGAGAGGCTGAACACCAGGTGGTTGATCTTGCCGTTCCGGGCCTCGGCCACCATGCGCTTCAGCTCCTTCATGATGTTGGCCTTGGTGGCGTTCTGGTCGGTCAGCCGGGTGATCTCCGCATCCGTGAAGCCGTTCACGTCCTTCAGCAGCTGGGCCATGTCGTTCGCGTCGTTGACGCAGCCGTGGAGGGTGGCCGTTGGGAAGTTCTTGTAGGTGTTGATGCCGACGCACAGCGCATTGCGACGAACCATATCTTTCCTCCTATTCAACAGATGACGCCGGAGGCCCCAGGCGGGGCCCTCCGGTGGTCGTCGAAGGCGACGGGAAATTCCTTGTGCAAGTCCGGAGGACTGCGATCGTGCACAGGCATGCGTCCGTCCGGGGCCACCATAGGCCCTGGGGCGGCCCGGGCAAGGGCATCATGGGACCTGTCCGGAGATTCCCATGGCCTGGTCCCTCACCGTCGCCGCCATCATCGAGCGCCAGGGGCGCTTCCTCGTGGTGGAGGAGACGGACGGCGTCCATCCCGAGCGGGTGTTCAACCAGCCCGCGGGGCATGTGGATCCGGGAGAGACGATCCTCGACGCCGTGCGCCGCGAGGTGAAGGAGGAGACGGGCCTGGTCTTCACGCCCGAGGCCGTGGTGGGCCTCTACCAGTTGCAGGCCCGCAACGGCCGCGACTACTGCCGGATCTGCTTCACGGGCACCGTGCCCGAAGGCGCGGAGGCCAGCCCTGAGGACCCCGAGATCCTCGGCTGCCGCTGGCTCAGCCGCGATGAGCTGGCCGCGGCGCCCCTGCGCTCGGGCCTGGTGCTCCGCTGCGTGGACGACGCCCTGGCGGGGCTCCGCTACCCCCTCTCCCTGGTGGAGGTGGTGCGGCGCGAGCGGTAGGCGCCGGCCTCAGGCCGCCTTCCTCCGCAGCCAGGTGGCGGCGATGAGCGAGGTGAGCAGGCCCGTGAACCAGGTGCCCAGCACGCCCGAGAAGGCCGTGGGGATGGGGCGCAGCATGGCGGCCTGCGCCTGGATCAGCGCTTCGATCTGGGTCGGCGCCAGGCCCTCCTGGGCCATCTTCAGCCGGCCCAGGGCCTCCATCTCGCGGAAGTAGCTGGGGAAGAGCACCACCGTGAAGAACAGGCTGCCCACGAAGATGATGGCGGAGGCGATCACCGAGGCCGCCACGCCGTTGCCCACCTGCCGCACGTAGCCGCAGGCCGGCGCCGTGATCCGCAGCAGCACCAGCAGCACGGTGATCTGCAGGGGGATCACCAGCCAGAAGAGGACGTGCAGGGTGGGATGGTGGTACCAGCCCGTGAACCCCATGACGAGGGTCCAGAGCACCACGAGGATGCCGAGGATGAGGCCGGCGCGCAGGGTGGCCATGGGGCTCCTAGAAGACGTGGTTTCCGCCGTTGACGGGCAGGGTGGCGCCGGTGACGAAGCCGGCCTGGAGGATCCCCGCCACGGCCTCGGCCACGTCCTGGGCCTCGCCGTTCCGCCGCAGGGGCGCGTGCTCGGCCGCCGCCTGCTTGTGCTTCTCGGGCAGGTGGGCCGTGGCGTCCGTGAGGGTGAGGCCCGGGGCCACAGCGTTCACGCGGATGCCCATGGGGCCCAGCTCGAAGGCCAGGGCCCGCACGAAGCCCTCCATGGCCGCCTTGGCGGCGCTGTGGGCGCAGAAGCCCCAGCCGGGATTGCGGGCCAGCCCGCTGGTGATGGCGACGATGGAACCGCCCCGGCCATCCAGCTTCTGGCGCTCCAGCATCTGCGGCACCACCGCCCGGCAGCCGTGGAAGGCCGCGCCCATCTCGCCCATGAGCTTGGCCTCGAAGGCGTCCCAGGGGTATTCGAGGAAGCCCTTCATGGGGAAGCCCACGGAGGCGTTCAGCACGAGGATGCCGATGGGCCCCAGCTCCGCCTTCACCGCCGCGGCCATGGCCTCCACCTGGGCGCGGTCCCGGGCGTCCCCCTGCACGGCGACG
>JAJYBX010000015.1 GCA_021778785.1 Acidobacteriota bacterium | reverse complement strand
CCCGCCCCCTCCAGGCTCAGGACGAACGTCCGCGCCGCCCGCATGGGCCCGACGGTATGGGACGAACTGGGCCCGATGCCGATGCGGAAGAGGTCGAAGACGGACAGCGTCATGCCCCATTGTCCCCCGAACGGCCGAGGGGGCCCCCGGGTCCAACGGATCGGGTTGCAGCCGTCCCATCGCCCGTATATGTTGTATTGCGATGTATGTATCCACACCGACAGGAGGCCCCATCCGTACCGCCCGTCTGCCGATGGCCGCCCTGCTGGCCTGCCTCTCCCTGGCAGGCGCGCCGCTCCCGGAACACGGCGGGCGGTCCCTTCTCCATCCCGTCAAGACCGATCGGCCTCCAGTGCTGGACGGGAGGCTCGACGATCCGGTCTGGCAGCAGGCGGCCTCGGTCACGGACTTCCAGACGTTCATCCCGGAATTCGGCCGGCCGCAACGGGAACGGACCCTCGCCTACATGGCCTACGACCGGGACAACCTCTACTTCGCCTTCCGCTGCCTCGATCCGGAACCGGGGAAGATCAAGGCCGCCGTGGCCAAGCGCGACGACATGACACGCGACGATTTCGTCTGCATCAACCTGGACACCTTCGACGACCAGCAGTCGCTCTACGCCTTCTACGTGAACCCCCTGGGCATCCAGGGCGACAGCCGCTTCGCCGGCAACAAGGAGGATTTCAGCGTCGACCTGGTGTGGGACAGCGCCGGGCGGATCGATGCGGAAGGCTATGCGGTGGAGATCCGCATCCCCCTCAAGAGCATCCGGTACAACCCCGGGCGCCGGGTGTTCATGTCCGTCTTCTTCGAGCGCTGCATCAGCCGCCGCCAGGAACACGGGTCCTTCCCCGCCATGGATCCCGCCCGGGGCTACGCCTTCCTCCCCCAGATGGCCCCGCTGGAATTCGACGATCTGGCCCGTCCCACGATCCTGGAGCTCCTGCCGGCCTTCACCTACTCCCAGAAGCGCGTCCGCCAGGACGGGGCGTTCGTGAAGCAGCCGGATTCGCGCGACTGGGGCCTGACGGCCAAGTACGGGATCACCCCCAGCCTCATCCTGGACGCCACCCTGAACCCGGATTTCTCGCAGGTGGAGGCGGACGCGGGCCAGATCGACGCCAACCTGCGCCATGGCCTCTTCTTCCCGGAGAAGCGGCCCTTCTTCCTGGAGGGCAGCGAGACCTTCAATGTCGGCGCCACGTCCACGGGGCCCCTCCAGACCGTCGTCCACACGCGTACCATCCAGGATCCGAAATCCGGGTTCAAGCTCACCGGCAAGCTGGGACCCTCGAACACCGTGGCGGCGCTCTATGCCACCGACGCGCCGCTGCCGCCTCTGGATGCGGGTGCCGACGCGCCCCGCCCCCCCGATGCGCGCTTCACCATCCTCCGCTACAAGCGCACCACGCGGGAGGACGGCTATCTGGGCGTCTTCTTCACCGAACGGACCCAGGACACCCGGACCAACCGGGCCGCCGGTCCCGACGGGCAGATCCGCCTCAGCCCCTCGGGGATGCTCAGCTTCCACGCCTTCGGATCCACCACCCGGCAGGGACCGGGCCTGGCGGACCTGGACGGGCACGCCCTCGGCCTGGAATACCTCTACGACACGAGCCGGCTCGGGATCACCGCCGCCACCCACGAGATCTCGCAGCATTTCGAGAACGACACGGGCTACCTCACCCGTTCCGGGCTGACCAGCGGCAGCCTCTCCGTGACGCCGAAGACCTATCCCGCCTCGTCCTGGCTCCGTCGCGTCGACTGGAACGCCACCGTCTCGGCCCTGAGGGACGAGGCGAGCGGCCTCCTGGAGCACGATCACGCCGTGGGCGCGACGGGGATCCTCCGTGGCAACGCCAGCCTGTCCTTCGCCCTCCACGACGCCACCGAGGTCTTCCTCGGCCGCCGTTTCCGGACCGACGGCGTGAACCTCTCCGCCCGGGACCAGTTCACCAAGGTGTTCTCCCTGCAGGGGGCCTACCGCTGGGGCAAGGCCCTCCGCTACGCGGCGGACCCCTTCCAGGGGACCGGATCCCAGGCCAGCGCCACCGCCATCTACCAGCCCACGGAGAACCTCAACCTGGAGCTGGCCTGGAGCCACGCGGACCTCTTCCGGGATGACACGGGGGAGAAGGTGTACGACTACCACATCTACCGGACCAAGCTGACCTACCAGGTGAATCCGTACCTCTACTTCCGGGGGATCGCCGAGTACAACGCCTACCATCGGCAGCTCCTGACCGATCTCCTCGCCTCCTACACCTACATCCCCGGCACGGTGGTCTACCTGGGCTACGGATCCCTCTACAAGCAGCAGGTCTGGCAGGACGGGGTCTACCGGGACGCCAGGAGCTTCCTCGAGATGCAGCGGGGCCTGTTCTTCAAGGCGTCCTACCTCTGGAGGTTCTGAGCCGATCCCCTCAGTCCACCCGGTAGTGGCAGCCCCGGCTCTCCGGATTCTGGAGGGCGGCGTTGAGGATGAGGCGGGCGCAGATGATGCCGCTGCGCAGCTCCAGCAGCTCCCGGCTGAGGCTGGCCTCGTGGTAGAAGCGCTCCAGGCGGTGGTTCAGGTACTCCAGGTCCGCCCGGGCGCGCTGCAGGCGGGCGCCGGTCCGCACGATGCCGGCGTAGTTCCACAGGGTGCTGCGGATGAGGCCCCAGTCCTGGTCGATGAGCAGGGGATCCGTCTCCTCGGGATCCTCCGGCACCCGCCAGGGGGCGAGGTCCGCGGAATCCGGCACCGCGACGTCAGCCAGTTCCCGCACGGCCGCCTCCGCGCCCCGGAAGCCCCAGACCAGGCCCTCCAGCAGGCTGGTGGAGGCCAGCCGGTTGGCGCCGTGCAGGCCCGTGCAGGCCACCTCGCCGGCGGCGAAGAGGCCCGGCAGGCTCGTGCGGCCCTCCAGGTCCACCAGGACGCCGCCACAGAAGTAGTGGGCGGCGGGCACCACGGGGATGGGCTGCCGGAGGGGATCCAGGCCCTCGGCGCGGCAGGCCGCCAGCACCGTGGGGAAATGGGACTCCAGGTCCAGCCGCGCGGCCACCGGGGCCAGGTCCAGGAACACGCAGGGCTCGCCGCTGGCGGCCATCTCCTGGAAGATGGCCCGGCTCACCACGTCGCGGGGCGCCAGTTCCATCTGTTCCGGGGCGTACCGCGCCATGAACCGCTCGCCCTTCCGGTTGACCAGGTGGGCGCCTTCGCCGCGCAGCGCCTCCGTCAGCAGGGTCCGCGGCTTGCCCGGCACATAGAGGGTCGTGGGGTGGAACTGAAGGTACTCGCAGTTCACGATGCGGGCGCTGGCCCGGTAGGCCGCGGCGAGCCCATCGCCCGTGGCCCCCGGCGGATTGGTGGTGTGCAGGTAGAGGTAGCCCAGCCCGCCGGTGGCCAGCAGGGTCCGCTTCGCCAGCTGGCCCTCCACCAGGCCCGTGGCCGGGTCGAAGAGGTAGGCGCCATGCACCTGGATGGGCTCGTACACCCGCACGGGGCTGAGGCAGTGGTGGGGGCTGGTGATGAGGTCCACCAGGCAGAGATCCTCCCGCACCTGGATGCCGGGGTGGTTCCGCACCGCCGCGCTGAGGGCGGTCTGGATGGCCAGGCCCGTGGCGTCCTTGGCGTGGTAGATCCGGCGGGCGCTGTGCGCGGCCTCGGCCGTGGGATCGGGCGATCCGTCGGTGCCGAGATCGAAGGGCACGCCCAGACGCTCCCACAGGAAGCTCCGGCTGAGCCGGGGGCCTTCCTCCGCCAGCAGCTGCACGGCTTCGTGCCGGCAGAGCCCCGCGCCGGCGACCTCGATGTCGGCGGCCAGCAGTTCCGGGGAATCGCCCTCCTCCTCCGGGGGCAGGCCGACGATGCCGCCCTGGGCCCAGGCCGTGTTGCTGGCGCCGAGGCCGTCCTTCGCCACCAGCACCACCTTGGCGCCCAGGTCGGCGGCCCGGAGCGCCGCCGAACAGCCGGCGATGCCCGCGCCCAGCACGAGAAGATCGGTCGATCCGTTCATCGCAGCTCCCAGGTGGGGCGGTCCAGGGACCAGAGATCATCCAGATGGCCGTCCCCGGAGCGCGAACGGGCTCCCTCCAGCCTCCGGGCGGTGAGGTCCAGGGCCGCCTCCGCCCGGACCTCGCCCCAGGGCGTGGCCACGAGCCCCCCACAGGGTTCCAGGCGGGCCAGGGCCTCTTCCCAGACCGCCCGCAGCCCCTGGAGGTTGTGCAACTGCAGGTGGTGGTACCCCGCCGCCATGAGGATGAGCCCCTGGAGCCCGGCCTTCAGGTCGCCCGAGGCCCCGGTCCACAGCGGCTCCAGGGCATCGTGGCACTCATGGAAGAGGCCGTGGTTGAAGAGGGACACCCCGCTGGCCAGGGGATAGCGGTCGTCCAGCGGCAGGGGCGTGAGGGCCGCCAGCTGCCAGCCGCAACGCAGACTCACCAGGGGACCCCAGGCGCCCCAGGCCGCCGCCGGCCGCCAGCCCCGGGGGCCCGCCTCTGCGGTGTCGGCCCAGGTTTCCCGATGGGCCCGCCAGGCTGCGCCGGGATCGACGATCCCCAGGGGCGCCAGCAGGCGTGCGGCGTGGGCGAGCAGCTCGTCCTCGGGCAGGCCGTCGGGATTGGCCTGCCGCAGCCGCGGAGCGCCCAGGATGGTGGGCCACACCAGGGCCTCCCGGGCGCCGGGATCGGCCAGGGCGGCCTCCACCCGCGCCCGGAGCACCCCCTGGATCTCCAGCGGGAGGAGGGGCTGGCGCTGCCAGAAGGGCGTCCGGTTGCAGTCGTCGCTCACGGGTCCATCCGCAGGGTGAGGGCCAGGCCGCCCCGGTCGTTCGCCGAGGCGCCCTCCCAGGCGCAGCCCGGAATGCGCCCCTTCAGCACCGCCGCGGGGTCGCCAGCCTGGTGTTCCAGGATCCAGCGGGCCACCAGGCCCCGGTAGCGCTTGGAGAAGTGGGTGATGGCCCGGCCGCTGGGGTCGAGGATCTCCAGGGTGTGGCGGGGCCGCTGCCAGCCCTTCAGGAGGGCGGCGTGCTCTTCGGGCAGCAGCTCCCAGACGGGGCCCTCGGGCAGGGCCGCCAGGAGCCGGGCCAGGCGCTCCCGCCAGTGGGCCTTGAGGCCCGGAAGGCCCGTCAGCTTGAGCTTGTAGGACGGCACGGGCTCGTCGCCGCGCACCAGACCCCGCAGGCTGGAGAGGATGAAGACCTGCGCCCAGCGGTCCCGGGGCAGGTCGAGGGGAGCCAGCGCCCGAAAGGCCACGCCGCTGTATCGTTCCAGGGCCGGCAGCAGCGGGACCCGACCCTGGAGGGCCAGGGCCTCGGTCCTGGCCCGCTCCAGGAGGTCGTCCTTCACCTCGAAGGCCCGCTTCTGGGCGAGGGGGGTGCCGGTGCGGACCAGGTCCTCCAGGCGTTCCCGGACCCACCGCTGGGCCTCCGTCTCCTTCAGCCGGCCGGGGTGGCCACCGGGGGTTTTCCCCTCGGAGGGGGCGAGCAGGATGAGGGGCGGCGCGGACGACATGGACTGGAAGACCTCGAATCCTCAAGGATAGCGCCCCGGCGGCCAGGGGACCGACTCCCCCCTTGAGGATGGGCGCCGACCGGCCGATAAGGAGCCGGGAGGGTGCCATGGACATGTCCGCCGCCGGCGCATTGGCCGCCTTCACCTACCAGACCTACCTCAGGACCGGCACTCCGGCCCGGGCGCTGCAGCAGGCCTTCGCGGCGGCCTCCACGGCGGGGGCCCAGACCGCCCAGCTCGCCGGGGGCGGATCCGACGCCACGCTGCTGGACCTGTCCACCCAGGCGCCCACGAGCCTCGCCACCTACCAGGTGGCCAGCCAGGCTGGGCTGGGGGCCAGCACCGTCCAGTCCCTCCTGGCCGCCTCGCCCAGTGCCGACATGCTGCTCGCCGCGGGCATGAACGCAGGGTCCCAGGCCTTCCCGGTGGCAGATCCGAACACCACCGCCGCCTGGAGCGTATTCCAGTACACCCTGGCCCAGCAGTCGGGTCCGACCTCCGCCAACGCCTACGCCCAGCAGGCCGCCGCCTCGGTCCAGAGCGCCACGGGCCTGAACCTCCTGGCCTGAATCAGGCCCCTTCGAGCCAGGTCTCCAGGCTGACCAGGCGGAAGCCCGCCCACAGTTCGCGCAACCGGTCGCCGTGGCCCCGGAGCCCCGCCCCGTGGGCGAAACGGTGGCCGAGGCTGGCCCCTGGGAGCGCCGGCTGGCCCTCGTCCAGCTCCCAGGGGTGCAGCACCAGCGGGGTGCCTGCGTCCGCGAGGGCCAGATCCTCCAGGGCGCGGCGCAGGAGGCCGAAGGGCAGCACCCGCAGGCCCCAGCCCCAGAGCGGACTGCGCACCGGGCCGGACCAGAGCACCGGCGGCGGCAGTTCCCAGAGCCCGCCGGGAAGCCGGTGGGCCCTCCGCGGCCAGCGGGGATCCCCCATCAGGGCCAGGGGGGCGCGGCTGGAATCGTAGGCGAAGCCGAGCTCGCCGAGCTCCTCCCACCAGGCCTCCGCCGGGCCCCGCAGGCTCCATTCAGGGGCCCGGTAGCCCACCACCGGCTGGCCGGAGAGATCCTCGAGCAGGGCCTTCCCATCGCGCAGGGCGGCACGGAAGGCGGGCCGGTCCATCTCGAAGGCGCGGCGGTGGGTCAGGCCGTGGAGGCCCAGCCGGTGCCCCTGGGCCGCGATGCGGCGCAGCAGGTCCGGGTGGCGCCGGGCCTGGTCCCCCAGGCAGAACCAGGTGGCCGTGGCGCCCAGTTCCGCGCAGAGCCCCAGGGCCAGGTCCGTGGCCAGGGGCAACCGGCAGGCGTAGCGGTCCAGGGCCTCCGGCGCGTCGTAGGGCGGGCAGCAGAGCTGGAACCAGTCCTCCCAGTCCAGGGACATGGGCAGCCGGGGCCCACCCGCCTGGGACCGGATGGCCGGGCTCCGCTCGGCCATCCGGTGGGGAGCGCGAGGGGGACGCAGCGCGACCGCCGGGAGCAGGCGGTCCCCTTCGCCCATGTCAGGTGAAGTTCCGCTCGGAGAGGCTGATGAACTCCAGGGAGAAGTCGTCCAGCTCGGTCTGGATCTGCTTGAGCTGCCCCTGGAAGAAGTTGTAGGCCATCAGGGCGGGGATGGCCGCCACCAGGCCGATGGCGGTGGCCACCAGGGCCTCCGAGATGCCGGGCGCCACCGTGGCGAGGTTGGCGTTGCCCGTGGCCCCGATGCCCCGGAAGGCGTCGATGATGCCCCAGACCGTGCCGAAGAGGCCGATGAAGGGGCTCACGGCGGCCACGGTGGCCAGGATGCCGAGGTTGCGTTCCAGCCGGCCCATCTCCACCACGCTGGCCCGCTGGAGGCTGCGCTCCACGGCCTCCATGCTCCGGAGCTGGGGCTTGCCGTCGGAACCCAGGTGGCGGAGCTGGTAGGTCACTTCCCCGTAGCCCGCCACGAAGAGCCCCACCAGGGGACTCAGGGCGAACTTCTCCACCTGCTGCTTCAGCTCCCGCCAGTCGGTGGCGCGCTTGAAGGCGCCCCGGAACTGCTCGGAGACCGTGCGGCTGCGGTGGTAGAGGAGGGACTTGCGGAGGATGATCATCCAGCTCAGGAGCGAGAAGCAGGCCAGGATCAGCAGCACCGTCTTGGACACCGCCCCCGCATGGAGCATCACCTCCAGCAGGTTCACCTCGTTGCCCGTGGGCGCCGCCAGCATCGCCATGCCGCCTCCATGTGGGGCCATCATAGCAAGCGGCCCAGGTACGGCTACACTGGGCCTTTGCGTCGAGGTCGCCCCATGCAGGTGTTGGTCATCGGATCGGGATATGTCGGCCTCGTGGCTGCCGCGTGCTTCGCCGAGGCCGGCCACCGGGTCCTCGGCGTGGACGTGGATGTCGCCAAGGTGGAGGCCCTCCGCTGCGGACGCTCCCCCATCTACGAGCCGGGACTGGACGAGCTGCTGGCGAAGCACCTGGCCTCGGGCGCGCTCCGCTTCAGCACGGACCTGAAGGAGGGCGTGGCCGAGGCCGATGCGGCCTTCATCTGCGTGGGCACGCCCCAGAGCGAAGACGGCAGCGCCGACATGAAGTACGTGCTGGCGGTGGCCGGCCAGATCGGCGACGCCATGGCCCTGCGGGCCAAGGACGCCAAGCCCCTGATCGTGGTGGACAAGAGCACGGTGCCCGTGGGCACGGCGGCCCGGGTGCATGCGGAGATCGCCAGCCACACCGATCGCGCCTTCGAGGTGGTGAGCAATCCCGAATTCCTGCGCGAGGGCTCCGCCATCGGCGACTTCCTGGAACCCGACCGGGTGGTCATCGGCTGCCGCACGGACCACGCCGAGCGGGTGATGAAGGCCCTCTACCAGCCCTTCCTCGACCGCAGCGGCGGCAAGTGGTTCCGCATGGATCCCCCCAGCTCCGAGCTCACCAAATACGCCGCCAACGCGATGCTGGCCCTGCGCATCAGCTTCATCAACGAGATCGCCAACCTGGCCGAGGCCGTGGGCGCCGATGTGGACCACGTGAAGACGGCCATCGGCGCGGACCACCGCATCGGGCCCGCCTTCCTGAACCCGGGCCCGGGCTTCGGGGGGTCCTGCTTCCCGAAGGACCTGCAGGCCCTGCTGAAGGTGGGGCGCGAGCAGGGGATCCCCCTCATGACCCTGGCCACCACCGTGGAGGCCAACCGCCACCAGAAGCAGGTGCTCCTGCGCAAGGTGAAGGCCGCCTTCGGCGTGACGCCCGGCGTCCCCGCGCCCCTGAAGGGCCGGCGCTTCGCCCTCTGGGGCCTGGCCTTCAAGGCCGAGACGGACGACATCCGGGAAAGCATGGCCCTGGAGCTCATCGACGGCCTGGTGAACCTGGGCGCGGAGGTGGTGGTGCATGATTTCGCGGCCATGGACGCCGTGCAGGCGAGGATCGGCGACAAGGTCCGCTACGCGAAGACCCCGCTCGAGGCCTGCGAGGGGGCGGACGCCCTCCTCATCGCCACAGAATGGCCCCAGTACCGCAAGGCCGACCTGGCTGCCGTTGGCAAGGCCCTCAAGGCCCGCCGCATCTTCGACGGCCGGAACCTCTTCCGTCCAGAAGCCATGGAACAGGGGGGATGGACCTACCATTCCCTGGGGCGCCGCAGCGTGGAGGGGCTATGACCAGGATCCGGCTCGAGGACATCGCCCACGCCCGCAGCGGCGACAAGGGGGACGGTTCCAATGTGGGCATCATCGCCTACACGGAGGCCGGCTACCGGTTCCTCCATCGCGAACTGACGGTGGCCCGTGTCAAAGATCACTTTTCAAGCATATGCCTAGGTAGCGTTGAACGATTCGAAGTCCCTAACCTCAAGGCCCTCAACTTCATCCTGCACGACTCCCTCGGGGGCGGCGGAAGTGAAAGCGTCAAAACCGACGCCCAGGGCAAGACCCACGGGCAGGCGCTGCTTAGAATGGAACTGGACCTGCCCGCGGATGTCCCGCTGACCGGCCTGAAACCCTGAACCCCGGCCATCCATCTCTCAACGGAGCACCATCATGGGCAATCTCGGAATCACGGAAATCCTGCTGATCGGCGTGGCGCTGCTGATCTTCTTCGGTCCCTCCCGCCTGCCGGAACTCGGCAAGAGCCTCGGCAAGGGCATCCAGGAGTTCAAGAAGGCCAGCCGCGAGCTGACGGATTCCGTGAAGGAGGACGTGACGTCCTCCGACAAGGACAAGAAGTAGGGCCCCATACCCGGAACACGGCCGGCCTCCCGAGGGAGGCCGGTCCATTTCTACCGCGGGGACCATGGCGATTCCGGCTACGCCGCCCAACAAGATGAGCTTCTGGGAGCACCTGCAGGAGTTGCGGGTCCGCCTTGTGCGTTCGCTGCTCATCGTGGCCGGGGGCTTCGCCCTCACCTATGCCTTCCGGTTCAAGATCTGGGACTGGGCCCAGCGGCCCTTCCTGGAGGCCATGTCGCGCCAGGTGGGCAAGCCCATCGCCGAGCTGCAGCCCTGGGCCTTCACCAGCCTCACGGAGCCCTTCTTCTCCCTCATGCGGCTGAGCCTCTGGGCCGCGGCCGTGCTCTGCGCGCCGCTCCTCTTCTACCAGCTCTGGGCCTTCATCCGGCCCGGCCTCCTGCCCAAGGAGCGCAAGCTGGTCATCCCCTTCGTCTTCGTCACCTCCGCCTGCTTCCTGGCCGGGGCGGCCTTCGCCTACTTCAGCGCCTTCAAGTTCCTGGGCGACATCCTGTTCCAGGAGGCCAAGAGCGCCGGCCTGCGGGCGAACCTGAGCGTGGACACCTACCTGGACATCTTCATCTCCACGGTGCTGATGACCGGGATCATGTTCGAGCTGCCGGTGCTGTTCTACTTCCTGGCGCGGTTCAGGATCGTCACCGGCCGGTGGATGCTGAAGTACTGGCGGCACGCCACCATCGCCATCCTCATCTTCAGCGCCTTCTTCACGCCGGGCGACGTGGTGGTGACCACGGTCTTCTTCAGCGTGGTCCTCCTCGCGCTCTACTTCGTGTCCGTCGTCGTGGCCTGGCTGGCGGAACCGAAAGCCCCGAAGGCCTGAGCCCGCCTCAGGCGAGCCGCGCGAGATCCTCGAGGCAGGCCGCCACGGCCCGGTTCGGCTCGGGCGCCCCGCCCAGGCGGATCCGGGCGGACGCATCCGCCATGAGCTCCCGGCATCGGGCCTCGAGCCGATCCGCGAGATCCTCCCCCTGGGTTTCCACCACCGCGCGGCCCTCCGCGGCCAGGGCCCGGGCGTTCATGAGCTGGTGCCCGCCGGCGCTCGTCGGCAGGGGGACGAGGATGGCCCCCCGCCCCGCCGCCTTCAGCTCCGCGCAGGTGCTCGCGCCGGACCGGCTCACCAGGAGGGTGGCGGCCTCCATGGCCTCGTCCATGTGCTCCAGGAAGGGCACGAGTCCGTGGCGGGCGTGGCGCGGCCGATCCTTCAGCCGTTCGAATTCCCCTGCGCCGGCCTGGTGGAGGATCTCCCAATCGGGGAAGGCCTCCAGCAGCGGCGAGGCGATCGCCACCAGCGACTCGTTGAGGGCCCTGGCCCCGCCGCTGCCCCCCAGGACCAGCAGCCGGAAGGGCGGCCGGTTCTCCGCGAGGGGCCGGAAGTCCCGCAGGAACGCGGCTCGCACGGGCGTGCCCACGGCCAGGCAATCCGCGCCCGCGAGGTGCTCCCGGACGGCCTCCATGCCGCACCAGACCCGCCGGGCCTTCGGCGCGACCAGCTTCACCAGGGCTCCCGGCGCCGCGTTGCTCTCGTGCAGGAAGAAGGGGATGTCGAGACTCCGTGCGGCGAGCAGCGCGGGGGCCGCGGCATAGCCTCCGGTCCCGATCACGGCCCAGGGCCGCTGGTCGCGCCACTGCCGCTTGAGCAGGCCCACCGCCCGCCACAGCTTCCAGGCGGACCGCGCGACGCGGAGCGGAGAGCGGCCGAGGAAGCCCTCCACGTCCAGGAGCAGGTGGGGCCAGGGCCCGCCGGGGAGGCGCCGGGCTTCGATGCCGCGCCGGGCGCCCACGAAGACCACGTTCCGTTCCGGCCAGCGCGCGCGAGCGCCCTCGGCGAGGGCCACCGCCGGGAAGAAGTGGCCGCCGGTGCCGCCGCCGGTGAGGACGAGGGCCTGGGTGAAGTCGGGCATGGACATGGGTCCAGCCTATCGGAGAGCCCCCCGGGAACCCAGCCGGCCCTTCTAGGGTGATGGAAGGTCGTCCGGAACCTACCCGAAGTCGGAAAACGCAGGAATGACGCCGGTGTGCATAATGACTGTGGTGGTCGTCAGACCCCCATCCAGGTAGACTGATCGGTTCAGTCCGGGACCCCGGCCGGGGTCATGTCCAGGGAGCATCCATGAAGATCCTCGTCGCCCTCAAGCAGGTCCCCGACACGGAGACCAAGATCAAGGTGGCCGCCGACGGCCGGTCCCTGGACCCCGCGGATGTGAAGTGGATCACCGGTCCCTACGACGAGTACGCGCTGGAGGAGGCCATCCGCATCAAGGAGGCCAAGGGCGCCGAGGTGGTGGCCCTCTCCGTGGGCGGCGACAGCGCCAAGGAAGTGCTCCGCAACGCGCTGGCCCTGGGCGCCGACAGCGCCGTGCTCCTCAAGGGCGACGGCCAGGGTGATGCCCTCGCCGTGGCCCAGATGATCGCGGCCTACGCGAAGGACAAGGGCTTCGACCTGATCCTCTGCGGCAACAAGGGCATCGGCGGCGACAACGCCGCCATGGGCCCCATGCTCGCCGAGCTGATGGGCGTGGCCCAGGCCAACGTCATCGTGAAGCTGGAGCTGGGCGAGGGCACCTTCCGCGCCGAGCGCGAGATCGAGGGCGGCTCCGAGATGGTCGAGGGCTCCCTGCCCGCCGTCATCACCGCCCAGAAGGGCCTCAACGAGCCCCGCTACGCCAGCCTCAAGGGCATCATGGCCGCCAAGAAGAAGACCATCGAGGAGCTGGACGCCGCCGCCGCCCCGGCCGTGGCCGTGGTGAGCGCCCTGGCCCTGCCGCCCGAGCGCCCCGCCGGCCGCCGCCTGGAGGGCGAGCCCGCCGCCCAGGCCCAGGCCCTGCTCCAGGCCCTCAAGGACGAAGCCAAGGTCTTCTAGGCATCCCTTCCCGCGACCGAATCCGATTCGAAAGGACCACCCATGATTCTCGTGTTCTGTGAACTGAAGGATGGCCAGATCCGCAAGCCCAGCGCCGAGGCCCTGAGCGAGGGCCGCCGCCTGGCGGACGCCTCCGGCAAGCAGCTCGGCGCCCTCTTCGCCGGTGCCTCCTGCGCCGGCTCCGCCGAGGCCGCCAAGTACGGCGCCGATGTGATCCTCGCCGCCGAGGGTGCCTCCCTGGCCTCCTACTCCAGTGACGCCTTCGCCCAGCTGGTGGCCGATGCCGTAAAGGCCAAGGGCGCCACGGTGCTGCTCGCCGCCGCCACCGCCATGGGCAAGGACGTGGCGCCCCGCGCCGCGGCCCGCATGGCGGCCGGCTACGCCTCCGACGTCACCGGCCTGGCCATGGTGGACGGCAAGCTCCAGGCCGTGCGCCCGGTCTACGCCGGCAAGGCCTTCGCCACCACCACCTTCACCAGCGCCGTCCAGGTCGCCACCACCCGTCCCAACGTCTTCGCCCTGGCGGAGAAGGCCGGCGCGGGCGCGGCGGAATCCCTGGCCGCCCCGGCCGGGAGCTTCAAGTCCATCGTGAAGGAGATCCTCGCCAAGGCCGGCGGCAAGGTGGATCTCACCGAGGCCAACGTCATCGTCTCCGGCGGCCGCGGCATGAAGGACGGTGCCAACTTCAAGATCCTCGAGGACCTGGCCGACGCCCTCGGGGGCGTGGTGGGCGCCTCCCGCGCGGCGGTGGACGCGGGCTGGGGCCTGCCCCACAGCATGCAGG
>JAJYBX010000396.1 GCA_021778785.1 Acidobacteriota bacterium | reverse complement strand
GTCCAGCACGTCCTCACGCGTGCGCTGGGCCTGCAGCAGCGTCTCGCGGAAGATGCGGTCCTGTTCCTGGTATTGCCGGAGGCGTTCCCGGCTGTCGAGGATCTCCTCCTTGAGCTTCTGGTTCTCGGCCAGCACTTCCTCCCACTCCGAGGCGATCTCGTGGAGGAAGGTGCGGACTTCGGATTCCTCCAGCCCCCGGAAGGCCTTCTCGAACTCCCGGCGCTGGATGTCGAGGGGGGTGTATTTCATGGCGCTTCCCTTCAGCTCACGAGGGCCTGCAGGATGACCCGCTGGATCAGCATCAGCAGCAGCCCGGCGATGATGATGTCGAAGCTGAAGCCGCCGATGGGGGGTACCAGGAGCCGGATGGGGTGCAGGATGGGATCCGTGATGGCGTGCAGCAGGCGGACCCAGCGGTTCCGGGGATCGATGGGGAACCAGGACAGGATGGCCACCGCGAAGAGGAGCCAGATCAGGATGCCGATGGCGCGGTAGGCGATGAGGAAGAGAAGGGTCATGGGCAGGATCCTGGGTACTCGATCATCATAGCGGGGAGTGAGGGGCCCCCATGCGCATCGGAATTTCCTGCTACAGCACCTTCGGCGGCTCCGGCGTGGTGGCGACCGAAGTGGGGAAGGCCCTGGCGGCCCGGGGCCACGAGGTCCACATCCTCAGCCCCAGCCTTCCGCCACGGCTGATCGGTTTCGAGGATCGCATCACCTTCCACGAAGTGACCGCCAGCCCCTATCCCTTGTTCGAGGGCTCGCCCTATTCCATCGCGCTGGGATCCAAGATGGCCGATGTGGCCGACCACCACCACCTGGACATCCTCCATGCCCACTACGCCATTCCCCACGCCATGGCGGCCCTCCTGGCCCGCATGGCCCTGGGCGGCAACCTGAAGGTGGTGACCACGCTCCACGGGACGGACATCACCGTGGTGGGCAGCGATCCCAGCTACCTGCCCATGGTGAAGATGGCCATCCGGGAGAGCGACGGCGTGACGGCGGTGTCCGAGTACCTGCGGCAGGAGACGCTGCGGACCTTCCAGGTGGACCGGCCCATCGAGGTGATCGGCAACTTCGTGGAGCCGCCCCAGGACGAGCGTCCCGACTGCCGGGCCTGGCTGGCGCCCAAGGCCGCCTTCGTGCTCACCCACATCTCCAACTTCCGCCCCGTGAAGCGGGTGATGGACGTGCTGAAGGTCTTCGAGCGCGTGCGGACGGAGGTGCCCGCCCGGCTGGTGATGGTGGGCGACGGCCCCGACCGGCTGGAGGCCGAGGCCTACTGCCGCGAGCAGGGCTTCGCCGACGAGGTGCGGTTCACCGGCAAGCAGCTGGACATCGGCACGGTGCTGGCATGCTCGGACCTCTTCCTGCTGCCCAGCGCCACGGAGAGCTTCGGCCTCGCGGCCCTGGAGGCCATGGGCCACCGCGTCCCGGTCATCGCCAGCCGCGTGGGCGGCCTGCCGGAGGTGGTGCGGCACGGCGTGGACGGTTTCCTGGAGCCCATGGGCGATGTGGACGCCATGGCGGCCGACGCGCTGACCCTGTTGCGGGACGAGGACCGGCGCCTCGCCATGGGCGACTCGGCCCGGGAACGGGCCCTGGGCACCTTCGCCGAGGGCCCCATCGTGGACCAGTACGAGGCCCTCTACCGGCGCGTTCTGGGCCAGGCATGACCCTTCCGGGCCCGGAGCCACACCTCAACCGGGGTTGGACTCACCGGGAACGGATCGGGCCTGAGGGCGCCGGACGGACCGTGCTGGCCCATCTCTCGGCCTGCCATCCCCGGGCCAGCAGGGAGGAGTGGGCCCGGAGGATCGCGGAGGGACAGGTCCGCCTGGAGGATGCGCCCGCCGAGCCCGGTGACCGGCTGAAGGCGGGGCAGTGGCTCACCTGGGCCCGCCCGCCCTGGATCGAACCCGAGGTGCCCCTCTGCACGGCCGTGCTCTACGAGGACGAGGATCTGCTGGCGGTGGCCAAGCCGGATGGCCTGCCCACGATGCCCGGGGGCGGCGAGTTCCTGGAGCACACCCTGCTGGCCCTGGTGCGGCGCCGCGCTCCGGAGGCCAGCCCCATGCATCGCCTGGGCCGCAGCACGACCGGCATCGTCCTCTTCGCCCGAACGGCGGAAGCCCGTCGCCTGGTGCAGGAGGCCTTCCGCAGCCATCGCCTCCGCAAGGTGTACCGGGCCCTCTGCATGGGCCATCCGGCCGGGGACGGCTTCGACCTCGACGCACCCATCGGGGCCGTGCCCCACCCCCTCCTGGGCACGGTCCACGGGGCCAGCCCGGAGGGCCGATCCTCCTTGAGCCGCGTCCGCGTGCTGGAGCGGCGCGAAGGCTGCTCGCTGGTGGAGGTGGAGATCGAGACGGGACGCCCCCACCAGATCCGCATCCACCTGGCCTTCGCGGGCCATCCCCTCGTGGGCGATCCACTCTATGGTCCCGGCGGGACCCCGCTGCCCGGGACCACGGCCCTTCCCGGCGATCCCGGGTACCGGCTCCACGCCCTGCGCCTGGAGCTGCTCCATCCCCGCACAGGACGGCCGCTCACCCTCTTCTGCGCGCCGCCGCTGGCGCTGCGGAGGCGGGGAGAGGCGACGGACTTCTGAGCCCCAGCCGGGTCAGCGGGCGCGGCAGATCGTGTAGAGGGGGCAGCCGGTGCAGGTGGCCTTCCGGCGCACGCCGGGGCAGTCCCCCAGGATGCCCAGGTGGCTGAGGGCGAAGTCGTAGCGCAGGGGATCGGCCGGATCGAGGCGGCGGAGGG
>JAJYBX010000395.1 GCA_021778785.1 Acidobacteriota bacterium | reverse complement strand
GCGGTCCAGGTCGTCCTCGGCGGTGAGGATGATGACGGGGATCTGCTCCAGTTCCTTGCGGCTGGCCTTCAGTCCCAGGAATTTCAGCCCGTCGAAGCCGGGCATCACCAGGTCGCAGAGGACCACGTCCGGGGGCTGCTCCATGATCATCTTGAAGGCGGTGAGCCCGTCCCCGGCTTCCATGAAGTGGGAGAAGATCCCGTCCTTCATGAGCACGGCCTTGATCTCGGCGCGGATCATGGTGTTGTCGTCGACGATGAGGATGCGTCCGGCCATGTCAGCGATCCTCCGAGGCGAGCCTGACGCGCCGGAGCCAGTCCTCCCACGCGGGGCGGTCCAGCGGGCCGGGACGGGGCACGGGCAGGTGCCGCCGCAGGGCCCGGCTCCGGGCCAGGGCGGGGGCGGCGAGGTCTGCGGGAAGGGCGTCCGCGGCCTCCGCGCAGGCCCGGGTGCCCTCCGCGGATTGGCAGACCAGCAGCCAGTCGTGGCCAGCCTCCAGGCAGAGGCGCACCCGGTCCGGCCAGGTCCAGTCCGCGCAGCCGCCCATCTCGAGATCGTCCGGCAGGAAGCGTCCCGCCACGCCCCAGGGATTGGCCGCCACGGAGCCGCGGTGCAGGCTGGCGGGCAGGGGCCCCGAGGCCGGCGTGCGGAGGTGGGCCACCATCACCAGGCGGTCCGGGTGGGCCAGGGGCACGAAGGCCGAGGCGTTGCGCTCCACCCGGGCGGCCTCGGCCAGTCCGGGCAGGCCCTGGTGGCTGTCCAGGGTCGTGCCGCCCAGGCCCGGGAAGTGCTTGAGGCAGCCCCGGACGCCCGTGCCCTCCAGGCCATGGAGGAAGGCGCCCACGGCGGTGGCGGCCTCGCCGGGATCGGCGCTGGCGGCCCGGTCGCCGATGCCGGCCTGCGGGTGGCCATCCCAGAGATCCAGCACGGGGGCGAAATCCACGTTGAAGCCCAGGAGGCGGAGGCCCTCGCCCCACAGGCGCCCCCAATGCCCACAGGCGGGGGCGCCGCCGCGGCGCCAGAGGTGGCGCAGGGGTGGCGTGTCGCCCACCCAGGGCCGCAGGCGGCTCACGGGGCCCCCTTCCTGGTCCAGGGCCACGGCCAGGGGAAGCTCCGCGCCGAAGCGGGCCTGGAGTCCGTCGATCAGGGCCTTGCAACGCTCCGGCCCGGCGGCGGGGTCAGGGTCGAGATTCCGGGCGAAGAGGATGATTCCGCCCGGGGCGAAATCGAGATCCGCGGCCGGGGCGTCGAGGCCCCTGAAGCCAGTCCAGAGAAGCTGCCGTGTGGACGTCATGGCTCCTACCTTACCCGCAGGGCCAGCTCCAGGTGCCGCGCCAGGAGCTGGAAGGCGGGGTCCGTCGGCGTGAAGGCCGAACGTTCGATGAAGCCGAGGTAGAGCCAGGCCGAGGCGCCGAGGGGGACGCCGTGCTCCTCCAGGTAGCCCAGTCCGGGGTGGGACCCGGGCGCTGGCGACAGGTGGAGCGGCAGGTCCCGGGCCCCGCGCTGGAGAAGGCGGTCCAGGCCGCCGCTGCCATCCGCCCGGTAGCAGGCCAGGCCATCGGGGGACCAGCGCGCCTCCACCCGGTCCAGGAAAGGGGCCACCGCCGCTTCGAGGGACGCGGCCTCCTGGGCCCGGGCCGTGAGGCCGCACAGTTCCAGGGCCTCGCGCTGGACTTCCCGCAGCTCCCTCGTCCGCGCGTAGATCCGGGCCTCGAGCTCCTCGCGGTAGGCCGCCAGCTTCTTCAGGAGCCGGGCGTGATCCAGGGTGCGATCCAGCACCACCTCGATCTCCACCATCTGGAAGGGCTTCTGGATCAGGTCGTAGGCGCCCTGTTTGAGCGCCTGGATGCTGGTGTCCAGGGTGGCGAAGCCCGTGACGAGGACGCAGAGGGTCTCCGGGAACCGCTGCCGGATGGCGGCCATCAGATCCAGGCCGGAGGCCCCGCCGGGCATGTTCAGGTCGGTGACCACCACGGAGAACTCGCGCTGGGCCATGCGCGCCAGGGCCGCCTCGGCGCTGCTCGCGGCCTCGAGGGTGTACCCCCGTTTCTCCAGGGCCTCGCCGAGGGTCTCCCGCGCGACGGGATCGTCATCCACGATGAGGATGGCCTCGGGGATCACGGGCTGCCCCAGGGGCGGCTGGCGATGCGCTCGTAGATCCGGGCCTCGATGAAGATGCGCAGGACCTCCGGGTCGAGCAGGTTGACCGAGGCCTCCTGCTCGAGGATCTCCAGGCTGCGCTCCACGCTGACGGCCACCTTGTAGGGCCGGTCCGCCGCCGCCAGGGCGTCGAAGACGTCCGAGACGGCCATGAGCTTGCTCTGCACCGGGATCTCGGGGTCCTTCAGCTGCCTGGGATAGCCCATGCCGTTCAGCCGCTCGTGGTGCGCGTAGGCGATGTCCGGGACGCCGGCCAGCTCGCTGGTCCAGGGGATCTGGCGGAGGAAGCGGTAGGTGTGGGTCACGTGGCTCTGGATCTCCTCCCGCTCCTGGGCGGAGAGGCTGCCCTTGCGGATGCGGAGGAGGTCCAGGTCGTCAGGTTCGATGAGGGGCCGTCGCGGCCCGCTCCAGTGCTGATAGCTGAGCCCCGCCACGTGGTCCAGCTCCTGGGCGGCATCCTGGGGCAGTACGGTGGGCTCGTTGCAGCGGCGGACCAGCTCCAGGATGTGCCGGGCCTCCTCCTCCTGCTGGCGCATGAGGTCCCCCACCTTGACGGAATCGAAGGGGATGCCCCGGCTCCAGGCGTCGAGCATCCGGTCGCGCATGGCCTCC
>JAJYBX010000394.1 GCA_021778785.1 Acidobacteriota bacterium | reverse complement strand
GATCTCCCTTGTCGGCGCCCTCGTGGCCGGCGCCATGATGACCGGCTGCGACAAGAAGGAGCCGGCCAGGGCCACCCCGGAAGTGGGGGTGATGGTGGTCCAGGCCCAGCGGGCGGTCCTGACCTCAGAACTCCCGGGCCGCGTCTCCGCCCTCCAGGTGGCCGAGGTGCACCCGCAGGTGAACGGCATCATCCAGAAGCGCCTCTTCACGGAGGGCGGCAACGTGAAGGAGGGCGACGTCCTCTACCAGATCGATCCGGCCCCCTACCAGGCCGCCCTCAATACGGCCCAGGCCTCCCTCGCCCGGGCGGAGGCCAACCTCCCCGCGCTCCGCAACCGGGCCGAGCGGATCAAGCAGCTGCTCGCCACGAATGCAGTGGGGCAGCAGGACTACGACGATGCCGCCGCCGCGCTCAAGCAGGTGGAGGCCGAGGTACAGACCGGCAGGGCCGCCGTCGAATCCGCCCGGATCAACCTCGGCTACACCCGCATCACGGCGCCCATCTCGGGGCGCATCGGGAAGTCCGCGGTCACGCCCGGGGCGCTCGCGGCCGCCTACCAGGGGCCGGCCTTCACCACCATCCAGCAGCTGGAGCCGGCCGTCTACGTGGACTGCCCCCAGTCGAGCACGGCGATCCTGGAGATGAGGCGGGCGCTCACCTCCAACCGGATGAAGGGCGTTCCGGCCGGGCAGGCCCGGGTGAAGCTCCTCCTCGAGGACGGAACCCCCTACTCCCAGCCCGGGATCCTCAAGTTCTCCGACGTGACCGTGGATCCCAGCACCGGCTCCCAGAACCTCCGCATGGTGTTCCCCAACGCCCACCTGGCCCTGCTGCCGGGCATGTACGTGCGGGCCATCGTGGAGGAGGGCGTGATGGAGCAGGCCATCCTCGTGCCCCAGCAGGGGGTGACCCGCGATCCCAAGGGGAACGCCATCGCCATGGTGGTGGACGGGGCCGGGAAGGTCGAGCAGCGCATGCTCCAGGTGGACCGCGCCATCGGCGACCAGTGGCTGGTCCGGGAGGGCCTCCGGCCCGGCGACCGCCTGATCCTCGACGGCCTCCAGAAGATCCGCCCGGGCGTGTCGGTGAAGGTGGTCCCCTTCGGCGCGAAGCCCTCGCCGTCCCCGGCGAAGTAGAGGAGCCGCGCCATGGTCAATTTCTTCATCGACCGGCCCGTCTTCGCCTGGGTGGTGGCGATCATCATCATGCTGGCGGGCCTGCTGGCCATCAAGACGCTGCCGATCTCGCAGTACCCGCCGGTCGCGCCGCCCTCCATCTCCATCGACGCGTTCTATCCCGGGGCGTCCGCCCAGACCGTCGAGAACACCGTCACGCAGATCATCGAGCAGAAGATGACGGGCCTCGATGGCCTCCTCTACGTGAGCGCCACCAGCGACTCGGCGGGCCACGCCAGCATCGCCCTCACCTTCAAGCCCGGGACCGACCCCGACCTGGCGTGGGGCAAGGTCCAGAACAAGCTCGACCTGGCGAAGGCCCTGCTGCCGCAGACCGTGCAGCAGATGGGGATCCGCGTCACCAAATCCACCCGCAACTTCTTCATGATCCTGGCCCTGACCTCCACGGACGGCCGGTACAACGCCTACGACCTGAGCGACTACCTCTCCTCCAACGTGGAGACGGTCCTCAGCCGGGTGGAGGGCGTCGGCGAAGCGCAGTCCTTCGGCACCCAGTACGCCATGCGGATCTGGATGGACGAGAACCGGATGGTGGGCTACCGCCTGACCCCCAGCGACATCCGGCAGGCCGTGCAGACCTACAACACCCAGGTGTCCGCGGGCCAGGTGGGCGGCCTGCCCGCCATCAAGGGCCAGCCCCTGAACGTGACCATGAACGTCCACCAGCTGCTCCAGACCCCGGACCAGTTCGGCGAGATCCCCCTCCGCGTCAATCCCGACGGATCCACCGTGCGGCTGCGGGACGTCGCCCGCATCGAGCTCGGGACCGAATCCTACGAGAGCGAGGTGAACCTCAACGGGAGGCCCGCCTCCGGCATGGCCATCCGCCTGGCCTCGGGCGCCAACGCCCTCAACACGGCCAGGCTCATCAAGGCCAAGGTGGACGAGCTGTCCACCTATTTCCCCCAGGGCGTGAAGGCCGTGTATCCGTACGAGACCACGCCCTTCGTCTCCGTGGCCATCGGCGAGGTGGTGAAGACGCTGATCGAGGCCATCGTCCTCGTGTTCCTGGTGATGCTGCTGTTCCTCGGGAACTTCCGGGCCACCCTCATCCCCACCATCGCCGTGCCCGTGGTGCTGCTGGGCACCTTCGCCGTGCTGCAGTACGCAGGCATGTCCATCAACATGCTCACCATGTTCGCCATGGTGCTCGCCATCGGGCTCCTGGTGGACGACGCCATCGTGGTGGTGGAGAACGTCGAGCGCATCATGCACGACGAGGGCCTGCCGCCCCTGGAGGCCACCCGGAAATCCATGGGCCAGATCACCGGAGCCCTGGTGGGGATCGGACTCATCCTGGCGGCGGTCTTCGCGCCCATGGCCTTCTTCGGCGGGTCCACGGGGATCATCTACCGCCAGTTCTCCCTCACCCTCATCACCGCCATGCTCCTGTCGGTGGTGGTGGCCCTCATCCTCACGCCCTCCCTCTGCGTGACGTTCCTGCGCCCGGTGGCCAAGGGCCACGAGGCGGCGGAAATGGGCTGGAAGGTCACCCGCCCCTTCTTCCTGTGGTTCGATCGGACCTACTACCGGCTGCGCGACGTCTTCATCCGGCAGCTCGGCCGGGTCCTGGCGCTCCGC
>JAJYBX010000393.1 GCA_021778785.1 Acidobacteriota bacterium | reverse complement strand
GATCTCCGCCCCGCCCTCCCCCGAAATCCTGAACCCGCTGTCTCCGGAGTCCGCATGAAGCGCACCGTCGCCCTCCTGGCCCTCGCCGCCGCCCTGGCGGGCCTGGGGATGGGCTGCCGCAAGCCCAAGACCGCCGGCAAGGGGGTCAGCGCCGCGGAACTGCTCGGCACCGCCGACCGCCTGATGAAGCAGGGCAAGTACGACGAGGCCCGGCGCAGCCTGCGGGTCCTGGAGGAGAACCTGCCGGGTTCCGCCGAATTCCCCCGCGCCAAGATCATGCTGGGCGACAGCTACTTCTTCCAGGGCAGCCCGAGCTACCCCGAGGCCGAGGTCGAGTACCAGAGCTTCCTGAACTACTTCCCCCGCAGCGAGATGCGGGACTACGCCCTGTACCACAAGGCCCTCTGCCACTTCTCCGCCATCGAGAGCGCGGAGCGCGACCAGGCGGAGACCCGGAAGGCCCTGTCCTCCTTCCAGCAGCTGCTGGCGGAATCCCCGGGCAGTCCCTACGCCACCGAGGCCAAGGCCAAGATCACCCAGTGCTGGCGCCGCATCGCCGAACACGAGCTGCAGGTGGGCATCTTCTACGTGAACGTCTTCGACTACCCCGCGGCCGAGCGCCGGCTGAAGGATCTCCTGGTGGCCTACCCCGACTACGTGGACCGGGAGCGGGCCTACTACTACCTGGGCGAGGCCCTGCGCCTGCGGACCCTCTCCCCCGCGGAGATGACCCAGTTCAACAAGGACTACCTCGCCAAGGCGCACAAGGATTCCCTCAACGAGCTGACCCCGGACGAGGGGAACGAGTACACCAAGGAGCTCCAGGCCTTCGCCACGGAGCGCATCGACGGCTTCCGCGCCGAGGCCAAGGACTACTACAAGAAGCTGGTGGAGAGCTATCCCAGGTCCGAGTGGGCCACCAAGGCCAGCGACCGACTCGTGGCCATGGGCAGCACGGGCGTGAAGGAGGCCCTGGACAGCTAGGGTTCCGGAGGATGGTGGCGGCCCGTCCCACTTGCTACACTGGCCGGAAATTCCCAACAGGATCCGCCATGGCCTCCCTCCTCCGGCTTGCGCCCATCGCAGTCGTCCTCGCCGGCTTCGCCTGCGGTGGAGGCGGTTCCAGGACCTCCGCCTCGGACAGCCTCCACCTCAACCAGACGGGCACCCGGATGGCGACGGAGGATGGCTTCCAGTTCTCCGCCACGGACGATGGGGGCCACGCGGTCTCCGTCGCCTGGACCGTGGTGGAGGGCAGTGCCGGGGGATCCATCGATGCCCTGGGCTACTACACCGCCCCGGCCACGCCCGGCACCTTCCATGTGATGGCGAGCCGGGGCGGCGCCTCGGTCACCGCCACCGTCCAGGTGGTTCCGGGGTCCCCCGAGATCTTCGTCAATCCCGGTGGCTCCCCGCGCCTGGCCACGGGCGGTTCCCAGCTGTTCAGGGCCCTCTTCAACGACCTCGGCAACCATGCGGTGGCCTGGAGCCTGAGCGGCGGCGGCCAGCTCGACCCCGATGGGTTCTTCACGGCCCCGGCGACCCCCGGGACCTGCACGCTCACGGCCACCAGCCTCGCGGACCCCACCCTCCAGAAGACCCTGCAGATCGTAGTGGAGGCCCCGAGTCAGCCCTACTTCTTCCTCCTCTGGGGGGTGGCGCGCTTCCCCGCCGGAACCACCCAATTCTTCGACCAGGGCCTCGGTGGCATCTCCGACACCCGCATCGCCTGGAGCCTCACCGGCGGCGGCAGCGTGAACCCGGATGGCGTGGTCACGCTCCCCGACCAGCCCGGCACGATCCAGCTGCAGATGCGCAGCGTGGCGTCCCCCACCGTGATCCAGGCCGTCCCCATCGAGGTCACCGCCGCCACGGACCCCGTGAAGGCCACCGTCCTGATCAGCCCCGCCACCGCCCAGGTCGCCCCCGGGGGGACCCTCGCCTTCACCGCCACCGTGGGGGGCCTGCCGCCCCGTCAGCGCCCCGTGCAGTGGTGGATCCTGGAGGGACGCGGCACCGGCGGCATCCTGACGAGCGATGGCCACTACACGGCCCCCACGACGCCCGGGACCTACCACGTGGTGGTGACCCCCCTCGCGGAACAGCGCATCTGCGCCGTGGCCACGGTGGTGGTGGGGCCCTGATCCGGGCCTGCCAGACTGGGGGGCGGAGGTCCCCCATGGCGCCCAGCACCCTCGGCCTCGGCACCTACCTCGGTGACCCCACGGCCGCCGCCGATGCGGCCTATGTCGAGGCGGCCCTGGCCTTCTCCGCGGCCGGGGGCACCGTGTTCGACACGGCCGCCAACTACCGGGCGGGCCGCTCGGAGCGGGCCCTCGGAGAGGCCTTCCGGAACCTGCCCCGCGAAGGCTGCTTCGTGTCCACCAAGGCCGGCTACCTGCCCATGGGCGATGGGGCCACGCAGGAGAGCCCCCGGGACTGGTTCCAGCGGGTGCTCGCGGGCCCCGGGATCCTGTCCGCCGACGACGTGGTGGACGGCTGCCACGCCCTCACGCCCCGCTACCTCGCCCACCAGCTGGAGGTGAGCCGCGCGGCCCTGGGCGTGGCCACCCTCGACCTCTTCCACTTGCACAACCCCGAGCAGCAGCTGCCCCGCCTCGGGCCCGACCGCTTCTACGGCGTGATCCGCGAGGCCTTCGAAGCCTGCGAGGGCTTCGTGCGTGCGGGGAGGATCCGCGCCTACGGCACGGCCACCTGGAACGGCTTCCGCGTGCCCGCGGGCCGCCCGGACCATCTGAGCCTGGAGCGGCTGTGGGCCGCTGCCGAGGCCGCGGGCG
>JAJYBX010000392.1 GCA_021778785.1 Acidobacteriota bacterium | reverse complement strand
GGACTTCCCCGCGGGCACCCGGTAGGAGCCGCTGCTGAGGCTGGCCACCTGGGGGAAGCGGGCCGCCAGCAGCCCCTCCAGCCGCTCCTTCGTGCCCACCAGCAGCGCCTCCATGTATTCCGCCACGTCGTGCTCAGTGAGGGGTGTCCCCTGGCGCTGCAGGAAGTCCCGGAGATCGCGCTCCATGAAGCGGGCCGAGGGGTAGCGGTGATCCACGCCCTTCTGGAGGGCGCGGTTCACGATGGCCACCATGTCCCTGGACACCCCCGGATTCAGGGTGTGGAGGTCGGAGATGCGGCCGAGTCGCACCTTCTCCAGCACGCCCAGTTCCGAATCCGCCTGGAAGCAGCGCTCGCCGGTGAGCAGCTCGAAGAGCACGAGACCGAGGGAGTAGAGGTCCGACCGGTTGTCCAGGGGCTGGCCCGTGGCCTGTTCCGGGCTCATGTAGAGGAGCTTGCCCTTGAGGGCGCCGGCGACGGTGTGGCTGGCCTTGCTGGCGGCCTTGGCGATGCCGAAGTCCACCAGCTTCACCGCCCCGTCCGTGGAGATGAGGATGTTCTGGGGGCTGATGTCCCGGTGGACCAGCTTCAGCTCGCGGTCGTCGAAGCCCCGCTTGCGGTGGGCGTAGTCCAGGGCCGAGGCCACCTTCATGGTCACGAAGGCCGCCACCTGCTCCGGGAAGGGCAGCCGGTACTCCCGCACCTTCTTCAGCAGCGTGCGGAGGTCCCGCCCGTTCACGTACTCCATGGCGATGTAGTACGAGCTGCCGGCCTTCCCCAGATCGAAGATCTGCACGATGTTCGGGTGGGTCAGCTGGGCCGCCAGCTTGGCCTCGTCGATGAACATCGTGACGAAGTCCTCGTTGTCGCTGAAGTGCGGCAGGATCCGCTTGATGGCGACGATCTTCTGGAAGCCCTGCACGCCCCGCTGCTGCGCCTTGAAGAGTTCCGCCATGCCGCCCACGGCGATCTTCTCGAGCAGGTAGTAGTTCCCGTATTCCTCCAGCACCGCGGCCTGCCCTGGCGTGCCGGAAGGCGCGACACCGGCCGGGGGCGCCGTCGCCGGAGCGCCGCTTCCGCCCTCGCGGGAGGCATCCCAGGAGAAGGGGTCGTTCACGCCCGAGATGCCGCTGAGGGTGAAGTCCGAGGGACCCAGCGCCTCGGGCGCGGCCGGCTCCACGCTGGCGACGGCGGGCGGCGGCATGGGGGGCACCACGCGCACGGGCACCTGGGGAAGCCGCCCCTTCTCCGGCGTGGCCAGGGAGAGGGCCTCCACCTCCTGCAGGACGTCGCCGAAGATGTCCTCGGCGCTGAGGGGCGTCTGGGGGGCTGGCGCCGGTGGCGGGGCCGCCGCGTGGGGCGCGGACGGGGTCGGGAGGGCTTCGTAGAGCGCGAAGGGATCCTGCGGGGGAGGGGTCGCGGGTCCGTCCAGGTCCGCCAGCAGATCCCCGAAGATGTCCTCGCTGGTGAGCTGGGAAGTGCCGGGACGGAACCGCCGGAGCGCCGCGGCCAGCTCCAGATCGGGCTGCGTGCGCTCCAGGAACCCCTGGACGCCCAGTCCCTTCCGGTTCACGCCCCCGGAGGTGGAACCTTCCGTGAGCACCAGCACCGGCAGGTCCGGCCTCCGCTCCCGCAAACGGCGCGCGAATTCGTACCCCGCCTCCTCCTGCGTCGCGGAGTCCAGCAGCAGCAGGTCGGGGACCGTTCCCGCGGCTTCGTAGGCCGGGCCCTCGGCCGCCCGCACCCACGCCACCGACCAGCCATCCCGCTCCATGGCGGAGACCAGTCCGGGAGTCCGGAGGGACTCGCCGTCCACGATGAGCAAAAGGGGGCGGGGCATGGGAAATCCAGAGGCGGGGAGAACCAGGGTAGCGGCAGGCCGCGGCCCGGTCCAATGCCCAGGCTGGCGATTCCGCCTCGCTCTGCGAGGGTTTCCGGTGTAGACTCGTTCCCTGGTCCCGTCCCGGCATCCGGAGCGGTGGCGAATCCCCTGCGGAAGGAGGTGCATCCCTATGCCTTTGGTCAAGGTCAAAGAAGACGAAACGTTCGAGTTCGCCCTTCGCCGCTTCAAGCGGAAGTGCGAGAAGTCCGGCATCCTCAGCGAGCTGAAGAAGCGCCAGCACTACGAGAAGCCCAGCGCCAAGCGCAAGCGGAAGATGCTCGCCGCCCGCAAGAAGACGCTGAAGCGCCTCGCCCAGGAACGCCGCATCATGGGTTGATCCCGCGTGCCGCCTCGGCGCTACGTGAAGAAGGCCCGCGCGAGCGGGCCTTTTGCTTTACTGAAGACCCAGGACTGAAGACCTGTCCCCGAGGCCCCCTCCCCCATGAACCCCGAACTCCAGGCTCTCGAATTCCCGGAAGCGGTGCGCCTCATCCAGGCCGGGGCGCGCACGGCGGCTGCGCGGGCGGCACTGGGGGCCATGAATCCATGGGACGGCCTGGCGGGCCTGCGGCGCCTGCACCAGCTCGAACTGCAGGACCTGTGGGCCCAGGCTCCGGACCTGCTGCCCGTCCACGCCCTGGACGAGGCCCTCGAGGAACTGCTCGATCCGGCCGGGTGGCTGCTGCCCGAGCATTGGCGCCAGCTCCGGGACGGCCTGGGGGCCATGGGCCGGCTGCTGAAGAGCCTCGCGAACCTCCCCTGGCCCGCGGATCGGCCCGCCCCCGCCGGCATCCACCTGGGCATCGACCGGCTGCAGGTGACGGCGGCCCTGCTGCCGGACCCGGCGCCCCTGGCCGAACGACTCGGCAAGGCCTTCACGGCCGATGGCCAGCTCGACCCCCTGCGGATTCCCGCCCTGGCTGAACG
>JAJYBX010000391.1 GCA_021778785.1 Acidobacteriota bacterium | reverse complement strand
GTGGCCTCGCAGAAGGCGAAGAGCAGCTTGGCGCCGTGGCGGATGATGCCGCCGTGCTCCTGGGTCACGCCCGGCAGGAAGCCCGGCACGTCCTCGAAGGTGATGAGGGGGATGTTGAAGGCGTCACAGAAGCGCACGAAGCGGGCGCCCTTCTCGCTGGAGGAGATGTCCAGCACACCCGCGAAGAAGGCGGGCTGGTTGGCCACGATGCCCACGCTGCGGCCCTCGATGCGGGCGAAGCCCACCACGAGGTTGGGCGCGAAGGCCTCGTGGACCTCGAAGAAGTTCCCGTCGTCCACCACGCCGCGGATGATGTCGCGGATGTCGTAGGGCTTGCTGGGGTCGTCCGGCACCACCTTGTCCAGGTCGGGGTTCTCGAGGGGCATCTGGGCGCGGGGCGCCCGGCGGGGGGCCTCGCCCAGGTTGTTGCTGGGCAGGAACGAGAGCAGTTCCCGGGTGTGGGCCAGGGCCGCGAGGTCCGACTGGCAGACGAAGTGGGCCACGCCGCTCTTGGCCGCGTGGGTGTGGGCGCCGCCCAGCTCCTCTTTCGTCACCTCCTCGTGGGTGACGGTCCGGATGACATCGGGGCCGGTCACGAACATGTAGCTCGTGCCCTTCACCATGGTGATGAAGTCCGTGATGGCCGGGCTGTAGACGGCGCCCCCGGCGCAGGGGCCCATGATGAGGCTGATCTGGGGGATGACGCCCGAGGCCAGCGTGTTGCGCAGGAAGATGTCGGCGTAGCCGCCGAGGCTCACCACGCCCTCCTGGATGCGGGCGCCGCCGCTGTCGTTGAGGCCGATGACGGGGCAGCCCACCTTCATGGCCAGGTCCATCACCTTGCAGATCTTCTTGGCGTAGGCCTCGCTGAGCGATCCGCCGAAGACCGTGAAGTCCTGGGCGAAGACCGCCACCGGGCGCCCGTCCACGCGGCCGAACCCCGTCACCACGCCGTCGCCGGGGATCTTCTCCACCCCCTCGGTGCGGTGGACCATGAGGGCGTCCATCTCCTCGAAGGAGCCCTCGTCCAGGAAGGCGGCCACGCGCTCCCGGGCCGTGAGCTTGCCGCCCTCGTGCTGCTTCCGGACGCGGTCCTCCCCGCCGCCGGCCAGGGCCTGGGCGTGCTTGGCCCTCAGGGTCTCGATCTTCTGTTCAAGGGACATGGGGACTCCGGGACAGGTCGGACGGAGATCGGGAGATCTGCCGCCAGTCTATCCCGGACGGCCCCCGGGCCGGGATTCCAGGGGCCTGGAAGCCCTTATAGAGCCGCGGTCCCGACGGCCCGGACCGTCCGCGCGATCTGGGCGAGGTGCACCTTCAGGTGGTTCTCGTAGCGCGCCAGCAGGGCCTCGAGCGTGAGGGGCGCCTCCGCCTCGGGGTGGCGCACGGAGCGGGCCCACTGGGCCTCGGTCAGGGACCGCAGCTGCCGCGCCAGGAGCTCGCGCACCAGCCGGAGCAGGTCGAGCACCTCCGAGAGGGGCTGGTCGGCCCCGGCGAAGGTAGCCGTCCAGGCCTCCTGGTCGTAGGGGAGGACCGTCACGCCCTCCTGGGCGATGGCGAAGCGCATCCGCAGGTAGCCGTGCAGCTCGGCCTCGGCCACATGCACCACCACCTCCCGGACGGTCCAGGCCCCCGGCGCGGGTCGGGCATCCAGGAGGGCGGGGGCGAGTCCCTCCACGGCCCGCCGGAGCTGCTCCGGGCCCTGGGCATACGACAGGAGGAGGGCGGCGCGGTCGTCGGGACTCATGGGGCCTCCGGGCGGTGGCCCCAGGGTAGCCCTATCGGCCGCTCTTTTTCTTCGCCTCCTGCGGAGGCTCAGACGGTTTCGCCTGATCGCGACCTATCGCCCGCTCTTTTTCCAATCCGCCAGGAAGCCCTCGACGCCCTTGTCGGTGAGGGGGTGCTTCAGCATCTGATCGAAGACCTTGGTGGGGATGGTGGCCACGTGGGCGCCGGCGAGGGCGGCCTCGGTGACGTGGCGGGGCTGGCGGATGGAGGCGGCCAGGCACTGGGTGTCGAAGCCGTAGTTCTCGAAGATGGCGCAGATCTCGCGGATCAGCTCCATGCCGTCGAGGTTGATGTCGTCCAGGCGGCCCACGAAGGGGGAGACGTAGGTGGCGCCGGCCTTGGCGGCCATGAGGGCCTGGGTGGCGCTGAAGCAGAGGGTGACGTTGGTGTGGATGCCTTCGGAACTGAGCGCCTTGCAGGCCTTGAGTCCCTCGGCGATCAGGGGCAGCTTCACCACTACGTTCTTGTGGATCTTGGCGAGCCGGCGGCCCTCCTCGATCATGCCGGGCGCCTCGAGCCCGATGACCTCGGCGCTGATGGGGCCGTCCACGATGCCGCAGATCTCCTCGATGATGGCCTCGAAGGGCTTGCCGCTCTCCTTGGCGATGAGGCTGGGGTTGGTGGTCACCCCGTCCAGCACGCCCAGCGCGTTGATGCGCTTGATCTCGTCGATGTTGGCGGTGTCGATAAAGAACTTCATGGTCGCGAACTCCTGGCCGGCTTCCGCCGTAATCCTTCCATTCTCCCAGGGCGCGCGGGAAGCTGGAAGCCCGGAGTCTTCCATGCAGAATCCCGAAATCCAGGTCCTCGACAGGGGCTTCGTCCGGCTCATCGACCACATGGGGTCGGATCTCTCGGTGGTGAACGCGGCCCGGGTGTCCTTCGGCAAGCGCAAGGAGGCCCTGGATGACGGCGACGCCAAGCTCATCCGCTACCTGTCGGCGCACGAACACACCTCGCCCTTCCGGCACACGGCCATGACCTTCCACGTGAAGGCGCCCATCTTCGTCTTCCGCCAGTGGA
>JAJYBX010000390.1 GCA_021778785.1 Acidobacteriota bacterium | reverse complement strand
GCAGACGGCCCTGGCCTCCAGTGAGCGCATCTTCCGCCTGCTGGACAACCAGGAGGAGATCCCCGAGGCGCCGGACGCCAAGGCCGCGTCCTTCCAGCGGGAGATCCGCCTGGAGGATGTCACCTTCGCCTACGATGCGGGCGGACGGCAGGTCGTGCGGGGGCTCAGCGGCGTCATCCCCAAGGGCCGCCGGGTGGCCGTGGTGGGCCACACGGGCGCGGGCAAGAGCACGCTCATCAACCTCCTCATGCGGTTCTACGATCCCCACCAGGGCCGCATCACCGTGGACGGCGAGGATGCCCGGAACCTGCGCCTCCGCGACCTCCGCAGCCTCTTCGGGCTGGTGCTCCAGGATGTCTTCGTGTTCTCCGGAAGCCTGCGGGAGAACATCCTGCTGGACCGCCCCCACGACGAGGCGCGGCTGACCTCCGTGCTGGAGCAGAGCCAGCTGCGGGACCTGGTGTCCCGCCTGCCCCAGGGCCTGGAGACCCAGGTGGGCGAGCGGGGCCAGAAGCTCAGCGCCGGCGAGCGCCAGCTGCTGGCCTTCGCCCGGATGCTCTACCAGGAGCCCGCCGTCCTGCTGCTCGACGAGGCCACGGCCAACATCGACTCGGAGACGGAATCGAAGATCCAGACGGTCATCGAACGCGTCAGCCACCGCCTCACCACCTTCACCATCGCCCACCGCCTCTCCACCATCCGCGACGCCGACGAGATCTGGGTGATGGACCAGGGCACCCTCGTGGAACGCGGCACCCACGACAGCCTCCTGGCCCAGGACGGCGTCTACGCCAAGCTCGTGCGGTTGCAGTTCGCGGAGGGGGAGGCGGCTTAGAGTGCCTGACAAAACCCCGACGGGCCTCCCTCCGGTCACCATCCCGGCCCCCTGCAGAATTTCGGTTAGGCTCGGTGGATCTCCTCGACCATGAAGGACTCCCCATGTCTCTCCAGAAGAGCCTCTGCACCCTGTCACTGGTCCTGCTGAACGCCCATCCCATCCGGGCCCAGAAGGCCGGGGCGACCCCGTCGAAGCCGACGCCGACCCGATTCACCGGAGCCATGGGGATCATCGGAGGCGAGGTCGCCGACCAGTGGAAGGGGCTGCTGCCCACGGTCAATGTTCCCCCCATGCGGACACGGGCCTTCCCCGGCCAGCATCTGACGGTGCTGGTGAGCGCGGAGGGCCAGGACCGTGACCAGCTGCTCGCAGGCGCCACCTATGCCTTCACCGTGTCCTACGGGGGCGTCACCCGGACCTTCCCCGGCCTTCATCCCTCTCAGTGCCGGCGCATCAAGGCGGAGGGGGCCGATTTCGTGAAGTTCGTGATGCAGGCCTCCAACGTCGGCACGGAGGATCTGGAGGACAAGTTGTCCATGGTCAGCTTCGCGTTGTTCGACCTGGACTGGCAGGTCCCCCCCGAGGCCAAGGACGGCGCCGCCCGATTCCAGGGCACCGTGACCACCCCGGATGGGAAGGGCACCCCGCTCAAGGACGCCTCCGTGGAAATCTGGACCTTCGACCACTCGGTGAAGGAAGGGGACTTCAAGGATCGGAAGGCGGCGGGCGAATGGGAGATGACCTACTACCAGCACCCTGAGCCGGCCCGCATCCTCAACAGCATGCGCCTCGCGACGGCCGACCAGAACTGCTTCCAGCCCAACGTCCAGACCTTCTATGTCGAGGTGCTGAAAACCTCGCCCCTCGCCGCCCGGGATCTCCTCCGCCGGCTGCCGAAGGAAGCCCATCGGACCCGGCTCTACGCGCTGCTGATGCTGAAGGAGGCGGGCGCGGACCTCGGATCCTGCCTCGCCAGCCTCCCCGAAGCGGACAGGAGCCAGAGCCAGGCGTTCCTCGACCAGATGCCGCCCCTGCCCGATCCCTACGATTTCTCGGTGAACCTCAGCGATCCCTACCAGATCACCTCCCGCATGGACATGCTCTGGAGCATCTTCCTCGCGACGGGAGCCCAGAAGCCCGTGCGCGCCATCGCGGACACCCTTGCATGGCGGGACGACGGCAAGGCCGCCCTCGCCCTGCGGAAATCCGGGAAGAAGATCGACAGCCTTTCGCCGGGCCTGCTGCACGGCCTTGCCTACAGCGCCGGCGGCTGGTCGCTGGGGTCCTTCGTGAGGAGCCACGGGCTCGTCGCCGATTTCGTCGAAGCCTGGAAGCACGATCCGAAGACGCCGGCCGTCATCCGGGAGGAACTCGGAACCCTGATCACGAACGAGGCCTTCAAGGCCGAGTAGCTTCCGGCCCGGGCGCGCCTCTCCGCGGGACCCGGCCTGGCCGGATCCCGGCCCTCCAGCCGCTAGACTGAGGCCATGCTCCAGCTCCCCCCGCTCTACCCCATCACGGATGCCGCGCGCCCCGAAGCCCTGTCGGAGCAGATCCGGCGCCTGGGGGCGGCGGGCTTCCCCCTGGTCCAGTTCCGGGGCAAGCCCCTGGGGGCGTCCACCCAGTGGGAGGAGCTCCGCAAGGCCCTGGCGGAATCCGCTGCAAATGGCGGATGGCCCTGGATCTGCGTGAATGACAGGACCGATCTTGCCGTGCTGGCGGCCCGGGAAGGCCTGGCCTCCTGGGGCCTCCATCTGGGCCAGGGGGACCTGCCGGCGGCCGAGGCCCGGCGGCTCCCGGGGCTGGCGGGCTGCCATGTGGGGGCCTCCACCCATGCGCCCGCGGAGTGGGAGGCCGTGGATCCCGCCTGCGACCACGCGGGGGTGGGTCCCTTCCGCGGCACGGCCACCAAGGGAGACCACGCCCCGCCCATCGGCCCCGGGGGCCTGGCGGCGGGCTGCGCGGCCCTGCGGCGGC
>JAJYBX010000389.1 GCA_021778785.1 Acidobacteriota bacterium | reverse complement strand
CCCGAGGGCTGCTTGTCCATCCCCGGCATCCGCGAGGTGCTGGAGCGCCCCCAGAAGGTGACGGTCCGGAACCGGGCCAGGGACGGCAGCTGGCATGAGGTGGTGGGCGAGGACCTGATGGCCCGCGCCTTCTGCCATGAGATCGACCACCTCCGGGGCCGCCTCTTCGTGGAGTACTTCGGCCCGGTGAAGCGCCAGGTCCTCCAGCGCCGCTATCAGAAACAGGCCAAGAGCTCCTAGGAGCCGCACCGGCCGCACGGAGGCAGCCATGACCCGCATCGCCTTCCTGGGCACCCCCCGTGCAGCCGTGCCGGCCCTCCGGGCCCTGGCTGAGGAGGGGGTGGCGGCGGTGTTCTGCAATCCCGACCGGCCCGCGGGCCGGGGCCGCCACCTGGAGGCGCCGCCCGTGAAGGTGGCGGCCCTGGAACTGGGGCTCCCCCTCCACCAGCCGGAGGCCTGGAAGGCCCCGGAGACCCGCGTCCTCTGGGAATCCCTGGGCATCGACCTGGCGGTGGTCGTGGCCTACGGCCACCTCCTGCCGGCCTGGATGCTGGATGGCTGTCTCCTCGGCGTGTGGAACCTCCATTTCTCCCTGCTGCCCCGCTGGCGGGGCGCGGCGCCCGTGAACCATGCCCTCCTGGCGGGGGACGAAGCCACGGGCGTGAGCCTCATGCGCCTCACGCCGGGGCTCGACGAAGGCCCCGTGCTGGCCCAGTCGCGCCGGGCCATCGGGCAGGGGGACACGGCCGAGGGACTGCTGGAGGTCCTGGCCGGGGACGCGGCGGACCTGCTCCTCGACCAGCTGCCGCTGCTCCTCTCCGGCAGCGGCCAGCCCACGGCCCAGGATCCCGTGAACGCCACCTACGCCACCAAGCTCCGCAAGGAGATGGGTCGGATGGATTGGCGTCGTCCCGCCGCGGACCTGCATCGGCAGGTACGGGCCCTGTGGCCCTGGCCCGGCTCGGAACTGGCGGTGGAGGGCCAGATCCTCAAGGTCTGCGGCGTGGGCGCCATCCGGCACTGCTACCGGGAGCCGGGCCAGATCCTGTGGGGCCGGGAGGAGGGCGCCTGGCTGACCACCGCGGAGGGTGCCCTGGAGCTGACCCACCTCCAGCGCCCCGGCAAGCCCGTCCAGCCGGCCCTCCAGGCCCTCCAGCCCTGGGGCGCCAGCGGCAGCCGGGTTCTCGGCTGAGCGGAAAAGCGGAGACAGGATTAACAGGATGAAAAAACGGATTAACAGGATTAAAGCAGGCAATTAGGGAATCAGGTTGACGAAGGAATCTGGTCGGATCCGCCTGCACTGAGGCAATCAGCGGAGTCAGGAAGCGTGATGCCGAGAGCGCCTAGAAGGCACTGCCGGCGGAGCTTCTGCTTTGAAACGATGCCCGGGAAGGTTGCTGCGACTCGATGGCATCGCTCTACCTGAACCCGTGAACTGGATTCAGATGGAATCATGAACAGACGAAACAAAGCCTTTCTTGAATCCTGTTAATCCTGTTAATCCTGTTAATCCTGTTTTTAATCTTGTTAATCCTGTCCCTGTTTTGGCCTTGATGATTCACGCCAGGCGCGCGGCGACGTCGCGATAGTCGGGATCCATGTCGTGGACGGCGCGGAACTTCTCGGCGGCGACGGCGGTGTGGCCCTGCTGGAGGAGGATCTCAGCCAGGTCGTACAGCAGTCCGATGCTGTCCTCCGGCGGGAAGCCCGGGGCCTCGATGCCCTGATTGAGCCACGCCACGGCCCGGTCCAGGTCGCCCCGGGCCTGCTCGCAGATGCTCAGCATGGAGCAGCATTCCAGGGTGCGCTCCGGATCGCCCATGGCGATCTTGAACTCCTCGATGGCGGGATCGATGAGCATCATCTCCTTGTAGGCGATGCCCAGGTTGTAGTGGGTGTCGTAGTCGTCGCCCTTGACCTGCTTCTCCACCCCCTCGCGGAAGGCGCTGAAGAGTTCGTCCACGCTCTGGATCTTCTCCACGACGTGCGTGGCGTCGTGCATCTCCTCGCCCTCGCCGGAATCCATCAGCGCGGTGCCCAGCACGTCCGTGAGGTCGAAGAAGGAGGAGGTGAAGTCGCTCTCGTCGAGGGCGCTGGCCTTCGCCAGGTGCCCCAGCTTCTGGAGGGCCAGCTCGGCCCGGTCCATGCGCTCCACGAGCTCGGGGTGCCCGGGGAACTGGCGGAGGGCCGCCTCGATCTCGAGCTTGGCCTCGTCCGGGCTGCCGTAGTCCAGCTGGAAGTCGATGTCGCCCAGGAGGCTCGTCAGCTCCTCGGGCACGGGGGCGGGCGCGGGGACGGTGAGGGGCGGCGCCTCGGGTTCCGGAGGCAGCTCCACCGTGGGGGCGGAGGGGAGGGGCTCGGCGGGCGCCGCAAGATCCGTGAGCGTGGCCTCCATCCAGCCGAGGTCCGAGGCGTCCAGGGAGGCGGGTTCCGGCTCGGGCGGGGGCAGGGCCCCGAAATCCGGCAGGACGGGGAGGGACTCCGCCACGGGGATGGGCTCGAAGGCCGGGACGGGCGGTGCGGGCCGGGCCGGAGGCGGGGGCTCGAAGCCCGGGACATCCAGCCCGATGAGGGCCTCCATGTCGCCCGGCGGGGGCGGCAGGGCGATGGGGGCCTCGGGCGCCAGGGCGGGTTCGGGCGTCCGGGCCTTCACCGGCGGGGGTGCGGGCCTGGCCGGGGGCGGAGGCACGGCGCCGGGGTCGGGCAGGCCCAGGGTCCGCCGGTGGATGCGCGTGGAGCCCGGGAAGAGCTGCTCGGCCATGTCCAGCAGGTGGGCGGCCTCGCGGGTCTTCCCGATGCGGGCGAGCGCCTGGGCGCTCTGCACGTA
>JAJYBX010000388.1 GCA_021778785.1 Acidobacteriota bacterium | reverse complement strand
CGGACGGAGAGGGCGCGCTGGGGCCGGTCGTCGCCGAACTGGAAGCCCAGGCCCAGCACCAGGGGGGCCGTGGCGATCCGCACGGAGACGCCGGCCAAGGTGGCCGAGACGCCCTCCACCGTGCGCCGCTCGGCGCCCAGCAGCAGGGTGACCGTGGGCGAGGCGAGGAAGCGGAGGGAGGAGGAGAGCGTCTTCTGCTTCTGGGGCATGGGCAGGCGGGCGGCCTCGTTCAGGTCGCCCTCCACGCTCAGGCGGGCGGACTCGCCCAGGTCCAGCTCGAAGCCGGCCCGGGCCTGGGGCTGCTCGTAGACGTCCCAGAAGTGCCGCGGGATCAGGCGGCTGGCCGTGAGTCCGAAGCGGAGGCCCTGGGTCAGCTGGGTGGTGAAGCCCGCGTCGGAGGTCAGGCTCCAGGCCTTGCGGTCGGTGGTGCCGAAGCCCAGGGCGTCGTCGGGCGCCAGGGTCAAGGGCGTGGCGCCCACGCGGACGCGCTCCAGGCGGAAGGTGAAGCCGTAGGCCGAGCCGCCCTCGCCGCTGCCGGCTCCGGCCACGATGCGGTCCACCTCCGCCCGGCGGGCCCCGGTGGAGAGGGCCGGGCCGGTCTGGGCCCCGGTGAGCACCTCCCGGCCGAAAGCGACGCGCAGGCCCCCGGTGGCCGCGTACTGCAGGCCGTAGGCCGTGCGGCGGAGGGGGAAGGGCGTGTCCTGGAGGCGCAGGAGGGCGGCGGCGGTGGCGGCCGCGTCTCCGGCCTGGACGGCCTGGGCCAGGGCATCGGAATCCGTGCGGAAGCCCCGGGGTTTCGCGTCCCCGCTCTCCCAGGCGGCGTACCAGCCGGCCGGCACCCGGTCGAAGCGGGCGCTGTCGCCCAGCGGATCATAGCCCTCGGAGAAGACCCGGGATCCGCCGAAGGCGGGGCCGTCGCCGAAGGACTGGGCCTTCAGGGACAAAGGGACCAGGAGGGCGGCGAGGAGGGGGAGGGCGGCACGGCGGGGCATCGGCATCCTCAGGCAGGTGCGCCGAAGGCGCGGAAGGGTTCCCCGGCGGCCCGGTCCAGCCGCAGCTGGCGGGGCTCGCGCTGGTGGGCCAGGTGGAGGTCCACGCCGGAACCGGCCAGCACCTCCTCGGCGGCGAAGCGGGCCAGCTCGGGCAGGTTGTTGGATTCGCTGAGGTGGGCGAGCACGACGGCCCTCAGGCGGGGTGAGCGGACGCGGTCCAGCAGCTCGGCCATGGCGGCGTTGCTGAGGTGCCCCACCCGGCTCAGGATGCGGGCCTTGAGCTGGGGCGGGTAGCTCCCCTCCCGGAGCATGTCCACGTCGTGGTTGGCCTCCAGGACCAGCAGGTCCAGGTCCTGGCAGTGATCGGCCACCAGGGCCGTGGCATGGCCCAGGTCCGTCACCACCGCGGCGTGGCAGCCCGCGGCCTCCACCCGAAAGGCCACGGGGTCGGCCGCATCGTGGGGCAGGGCGAAGGGGAGGACCCGCCAGCCCTCCCAGTCGAGGGGGCGGCCCGCCTGGATCTCGATCCACCGGTCCTGGGGGATCTCCACCCGCTGGGCGGCCCACAGGGCGGCCCGCAGCTCCGCCGTGGCGAGGATGCGCCAGTCCGTGCGGCGCAGGATCACCCCCACGGCGCCGATGTGATCGGAATGCTCATGGGTGAGCGCCACGGCCCGGACGGCGTCCGCATCCCAGCCGAGTGCCTCCAGCCGCTGCCGGATCTGCCGCAGGGAGAGTCCGGCATCCACCAGGAGGGTCCGCCCGCCGTCCGACAGCGCGTGGCAGTTCCCCTTGGAGCCCGAGGAGAGGGCGGCGTAATCCATCCAGGCAGTCTAGCCGAGGGACGGAGCCCGCCCCGGAGCCAGGCAAAAACCCGCCTGTTCCCGCGGCCTTCCCATCCCGGATCCGGAGGCCGGTCAGGCCGCGAGGGCCGCCGGATCGGCCGAGGCGCGGCCCTTCCAGCGGGCCAGGAGGAGGATGGCCGCGCCGCACACCAGCACGCAGGGCAGGCTGGCCTCCAGGCCGAAGGCCCCGCCCGTGAGCCATTCCGGCCGGCCGTGGAAGACCGGCGTCCACCATCCGGCCTCCGCATTGCCGCTGACGCCGAAGCCGAAGAGGGTGCCCTGGGTCCAGTTCCAGCCCAGGTGGATGCCGATGGGCAGGGCCAGGCTGCCCGTGCGGAGGTAGGCGAGGCCCAGCAGGAGGGCCGCGAGGGCGATGTTCACGGTGGCCCAGATCCGCGTGGCGCCGGACATGCCGGGGTTGCCCCAGTGGACCAGGGCGAAGAAGAGGGCGAAGAGGAGCTGGGCCGCGGGCACCCCCACCCCCCGGATGAGCCGCTGGAAGGCGTAGCCGCGGAACCCCGTCTCCTCGGCGAAGGCCACGCCCAGGTAGAGCAGGAGCCCCTTCGCCAGGGTGCCGAACCCGATGCCGGGGGTGCGCGTCCAGTGGAAGCCCCCCAGGGCCAGGACCACCAGCGCGGTCGCCCCCATGAGGGCGAAGCCGCCCAGGGCGCCCAGGGCCAGGTCCCGGCCCCAGCGGCCGTCGAGCCGGAAGCCGATGGAGACGAGCGGCGCACGCTCCAGGCGGAGGCAGGCCCAGGCCGCGCCCAGGAAGATCACGAACTCGATCCAGGGGCCCGCGCCGGCGGGGCGGAGGGCCTTGGGCACCAGGCCGTAGGCGAAGCTCAGGAGGAATCCCAGGGCCAGGGTGCAGGCCAGGTAGCCGGCGACCTTCCAGCCGTTGCGGACCCGGTGCTGGTCATCAAAGAAGACAGGGGGCATGGAGACTCCGGAATGGGTCGGCTACGGGCATCGGGTTGGCCGGTTGAGGCCTGCGGGGCGCCCGGGG
>JAJYBX010000387.1 GCA_021778785.1 Acidobacteriota bacterium | reverse complement strand
CTCCACGAGGTGCGCGAGATCATCATGGTGGGCCAGGTCACGCCGGTGCCCCGGGCACCGCAGTTCGTGGATGGCGTCATCAACCTCCGGGGCGAGGTGATGCCCGTGGTGGACCTGCGCACGCGGTTCGGGCTCGAGCGGGTGGAGGCCACCTCCATCTCCCGCATCCTCATCACCGCCATCGGCGGCGTCTTCACGGGCCTCGTGGTGGACGCGGTGGAGGAGGTCCGCCCCGTGGAACTGCAGCGGTTCGGTCCGCCCCCTGCGGTCACCGCCGTGGGCGCCAACCGCTACATCGAGAAGGTGGCGCGCATGGACAATGGGATGATCTTCCTCCTGCAGATCCAGCAGCTGCTCACGGAAGCCGAGACGGATCAGCTCCAGGGGCTGCAGGGCCGGAAGCCCGCCTCCCAGCCTGGAAGGGGTGAGCGATGAGCGACTTCGCCCTCGACGATCCCAGCTTCTACGAGGACTTCCTCGTCGAGGCGCAGGAGCACTTCGAGCAGATCGAGACCAACTTCCTCGCCCTGGAAGAGGCGCCGGGCGACCTCGACCTGCTGAACGCCATCTTCCGCAGCGTCCACACCATCAAGGGCGCCGCGGGCTTCCTGGGGCTCCAGAAGGTCCAGTCCGTGGCCCACGTGGGCGAGAACGTGCTGGATGATCTCCGGAAGTCCCGCATGGAGCTCAGCGACCGGGTCATGGAGCTGCTCTTCGAGACCGTGGACATGCTCAAGATCCTGGTCGATGACGTGCGCATCCAGGTCCGCAAGCAGGGTGAGCCCGAGGACCCCGATCCCAGCGAGCTGATCCGCGCCCTCGAGTCCCTGCGCAAGGGCGAGGCCGCCGCTGCGACCGCGAAGACCGCCGCCCTCACGGGCGAGCTGCACCTGCCCGCGGCCCTGGCCGGGGTGGAGGAGGCGGGCCGGAAGGCCGCCGCCGCGGCCCTGGCCGAGGGGAAGTCGGTCGTCGCCGTCCAGATCGAGCTCGGCAGCGCCATCTTCGGCACATCCTTCAACCCGCTCTCGCTGTTCCAGCTGGCGGACCTGGTGGGCCGCCTGCTCCACCGGCAGATGCTCCCCCGGCAGCCCCTGGTGGACCTGGACACCTTCGAACCCGGCCGCTTCCACCTCGACCTGGTCATGATCCTCGAGATCACCGAGCCCATGGAGGAGGTGCGGAAGGTCTTCGGGGCGGTCGCCAACGCCACCGTGACGATCCATCCCCTCGGCCTGGGTGCGGCCACGGCCGGGCCCGAAGCGGCACCCGCCGAGGACCGCCGGAAGACCGGCCGCCGCGCCTCGGACGACAAGGGCGCTTCCGACACCATCCGCGTCAGCCAGGCCAAGCTCGAGCAGTTCATGAACATCGTGGCGGAGCTGATCATCAGCAAGACCATGATCAGCCACCTGGTGGAGCGGCTGACGCCCATGGTCAATGGGCAGGAGGCCGCCGGCGTGGCCAAGGAGCTGGCCCATGCCTCGGTGTACCTCGACCACGTCAGCAAGGAGATCCAGGCCTCGGTGCTGGGCATCCGCATGGTGCCCGTCAAGACGGTCTTCTCCAAGTTCCCGCGCATGGTCCGGGATCTGGCCAAGGCCAGCGGCAAGAAGATCGAGCTCCAGATGACCGGCGAGGACACCGAGATCGACAAGAGCATCATCGAGGAGCTGGGCGACCCGATGATCCACCTCATCCGGAACAGCGCCGATCACGGCATCGAGAGTCCCGAGACCCGCCTGAAGGCCGGCAAGCCCGAGACGGGCACCGTGGTCCTCCGGGCCCGCCACGAGGGCGACAGCGTCATCGTCGAGATCGAGGACGACGGCAAGGGCATCGATCCCGCCATCATCCGGGCCAAGGCCGTGGAGAAGGGGCTCATCAGCCAGGACCGGGCGGACCAGATGTCCGATGACGAGGCGGTGGACCTCATCTTCCTGCCGGGCTTCAGCACCGCCGCCAAGGTGACGGACATCTCCGGCCGGGGCGTGGGCATGGACGTGGTGCGCTCCAATGTGCGCAAGCTCAACGGCCGCGTGGGCGTCCGCTCCACGGTGGGCAAGGGGTCGGTCTTCACCATCAAGCTGCCCCTCACCCTGGCCATCATCGACGCGCTCCTCGTCAAGAGCGGCGAGCAGGTCTTCGCCCTGCCGGGCACCTCCGTGGAGGAGACCCTCATGGTCCCCGCCGACCGGGTGTCCCACCTCACCCGCCGCCTGGCCATCGACCTCCGGGGCGAGGTGCTCGGCGTCTCCCGCCTGAAGACCCTGCTGCGGTCCGAGGGCCATGCCCTCGCCGCCGATGACCGGGATGGCCTCTCCGTGGTGGTGGTCTCCTCCGCCGGGCGGCGCATGGGCATCATCGTGGATACCTTCGTCCGCCGGCAGGAGATCGTCATCAAGCCCCTGGCCCCCTACCTGGCGAGCCTGCCGGGCATCAGCGGCGCCTCCATCATGGGCGACGGCGGCGTGGTCCTGATCCTGGATCCCGCCGAGCTGCTGCAGCTGGCCGTCCAGGAGGCCGTGTGAGCCTGGCGCCCGCTCAGGCCCCGTCCAAGGCCCAGCCCTTCCGGGCGGGCGGGGCGGCGCGGGCGGGAGAGCCGGCGGCCCTCCAGCGGTTCATGACCTTCCACCTGGACGGGCGCACCTACGGCCTGCCCCTGCGTTTCGTGGCCGAGATCAGCCCCTGGCGGGAGCTGAACCGGATGCCCCACATGCCGAAGGCCGTGGAGGGTCTCCTGGATCTCCGGGGCCGGGTGATCCCCGTGGTGAACCTGCGCGTCCGCATGGGCCTGCCCCCCCTGGGCATGGAGCAGAAGGGGACCATCCTCGTCCTGGATCTCGCC
>JAJYBX010000386.1 GCA_021778785.1 Acidobacteriota bacterium | reverse complement strand
CCCGGGTGGCCGACGAGCTGGGCGAGGAGCTGGGTCGGACCGCGGGCTACGCCGTGCGCTTCGAGCAGAAGGTCTCCAAGGCCACGCGCCTGCGCTTCGTCACCGAGGGGCTGCTGCTGCGGCGCCTGCACGGGGATCCGGAACTGAAGGGCATCGCGGCGGTGGTGCTGGACGAGTTCCACGAGCGGCACCTGCACACGGACCTGGCCATCACCCTGCTGCGCCGCCTCCAGCGCGGGGCGCGGCCGGACCTGAAGCTGCTGGTCATGTCAGCCACCCTGGATCCAGGTCCCGTGGCGGCCTACCTGGACGCGCCCGTGCTCCGCAGCGAGGGCCGCGCCTACCCCGTGGAGACGGCCTTCCTGCCCCGGCCCGACGACCGGTCCCTCGACCAGCAGGTGGCCGATGCCCTGGACCGCCTCTACGGCGAGGGGCTGCGCGGGCACACCCTGGTCTTCCTGCCCGGCGCCGCGGAGATCCGCGCCTGCCTGAGGGGCTGCGAGGCCCTGGCCGCGCGGCGGGGCCTCAGCCTGCGGCCCCTGCACGGGGATCTCTCCCCGGACGCCCAGGCCTTCGCCCTGGCGGCCTCCGACCGCCCCAAGGTGATCCTCAGCACCAACGTGGCGGAGAGCTCCGTCACCCTGGACGGCATCGGCGCCGTGGTGGATTCCGGCCTGGGCCGCGAGGCCGCGCACTCGCCCTGGTCGGGCCTCTCGGGGCTGCGCACCACCCGCATCAGCCAGGCCCGCTGCGTCCAGCGCACGGGCCGCGCGGGGCGCACCGGTCCCGGCCGCTGCCTGCGCCTCTTCACGGAAGCGGACTTCCAGGCCCGCCCCGGTTTCGACACGCCCGAACTGCAGCGGGCGGACCTGGCGGAACCCCTGCTGGTGCTGCACGGCATGGGCATCGGCGAGCCCGCGGCCCTGGACTGGTTCGAGGCCCCGCCGGCCCCCGCCCTGGAGGCCGCGGAGACGCTGCTGACGCGCCTGGGGGCCCTGGAGGCCGGCCGGCTCAGCGCCACCGGGCGGCGCATGGCCGCCCTGCCCCTGCATCCCCGCCTGGCCCGGCTGGCCGTGGCGGGCGAGGACCTGGGCATCCCCCAGCTGGCCCTGCGGGCCGCGGCCCTCCTGGAAGCCGGCGATCTGGCCGCCCGCCAGGGCCTGGAGCGGGCCCCGGCGACCAGCGGCCATGGCGCGGATTCCGACCTGCTGCTGCGCCTGGATCAGTTCGAGGAGGCCGAGGCCGCGGGGTTCTCCGCAGGCGCCTGCCGGGCCGCGGGGCTGGATGCCTCCGCCGTCCACCGGGCCCACCGCGCCGTGCAGAGCCTGCGCCGCCACCTGCCGGCTCCGGCCGAGCCCGCCGATGCCGAAGCCCGGCTGCTCCAGGCCCTGCTCCGGGCCTACCCGGACCGGGTGGGCCAGCTCTCCGCCAACGGCACCTGCGCCTTCGCGGGCGGGGGCGGCGCCCGCCTGGATCCCCGCAGCCGCGTGCGGCGGCCCGGCCTGGTGCTCGCCCTCGAGGCCGAGGCGGTGAAGCAGGGCACCGGCACCCAGGCCCTCGTCCGGCTGGCCTCCCGCTGCGAGGCCGACTGGCTGCTGGACGCGTTCCCCGAGCGCCTGGAGGACGTGGACGAACTGACCTTCCACGCCAGTGCGGGCCGCGTGGAGCGCCGCACGGAGATCCGCTTCGAGGGGCTCGTCCTCGACGCCAGCCGAGGGCCCGCCGACCCCGCCGATCCCCGGGTGGCGCCCCTCCTGGCCGAGGCCCTGCGGGACCGGCCCCTGGACGAGGTGCCGGCGCGGATGCTGGCCCGCCTTTCCTTCCTGCGGAAGCACCGGCCCGACCTGGGCCTGCCCGAGGACCTCCTGGGCCCCCTGCTGGCCGGGGCCTGCGCGGGCCGGACCACCCTCCGCGAGGTGCAGGACGTGGACTGGACCGCCGCCCTGCGCCAGGCCTTCCCGCCCGAGACCCTGCGCCTGCTGGATGCCTGGGCCCCCGAGGCCATCCAGCTGCCCAAGGGCCGGCCCACGAAGGTGCACTACGAGGACGACCCGCCCTGGATCGCCTCGCGCCTCCAGGACTTCTGGGGCCTGAAGAAGGGGCCGGCCGTGGCCGGGGGCGCCGTCCCCCTGACTTTGCACCTGCTGGCCCCGAACCTGCGCGCCGTGCAGGTCACCACCGACCTCGCCGGCTTCTGGCAGCGGGTCTACCAGGAGCTGCGGCCCGGCCTCTCCCGCCGGTATCCCAAGCACCACTGGCCGGAGTGAGACCGGACGACAGGCTGGTCGCGGAAGGCGCGGAATCTCACAGAGGGCGCGGAAGGGTCCCACGCCGACATTCAGGGTTTTATTCCGTGTCTTCCGCTTATTTCCGTGCCTTCCGCGACCAGCTTTTTCGCCGCCCCCTGGTTCAGCCCCGCAGATCCGCCAGCAGTGCCCGCGCCCCGGCCTCCAGGAGGGTGCCGTCGGTGCCGGCGGCCAGGAGGGTGAAGCCCTGGGCTTCGTGGGCGCGGATCTCGGCAGCGGTCATGCGGAAGATGCCGAGGGGCATGCGGGCTGCTCGGCAGGCGCCAACGATGGCGCCCAGGGCCGCGTGGAAATCCGGATGGTCGAACTGCTCGGCGATGCCCAGGCTCGCGGTCAGGTCGTAGGGCCCCACGAAGACGGCAGCCAGACCGGGCACCCGCACGATGGCGGCGATGTCGGCCACGGCCTCGCGGGACTCGGCCTGCACCACCACCAGGCCCCGGCCCCGCACCGCGCGGACGGCGGCCTCCGCCTGGGCCGCCGAGTCCACGTGGGGCACGATGAGGCCCGCGGCTCCGCAGCGGGCCGCGTCCTCGAGCACG
>JAJYBX010000385.1 GCA_021778785.1 Acidobacteriota bacterium | reverse complement strand
CCGATGAGGTTCTCGGGATGCCACTGGACGCCGAAGACCCAGCGGGCGGGATCGGCGGCCTCGAGGGCCTCGATGAGGGGGCCGGTGGCCGGGTGGGTGGTGTCGAGGTGCCAGCCCACGGCCACCAGGCCCGGCGCCACGCGCTTCACGGCCTGGTGGTGGCGGCTGTTCACGAGGAAGACATCCTCGCCCAGCAGGGCCCGCAGGCGCGATCCGGGCGCCAGCTGCACGCGGTGGTGCATGTCGGGGGTGTCGGGCGTGCCGTGCTGGTGGCGGGTGGGCTCGCAGCCGTAGTGGTCGGGGATGTCCTGGATCATGCTGCCGCCCAGGGCCACGTTCAGGATCTGCTCGCCACGGCAGATGCCCAGCAGGGGCAGGTTCCGGTCCCAGGCCGCGCGGATGAGGGGGATTTCGACGGCATCGCGGTCGGCGTCCACCTCCGCCTTCACATGCACGGATTCGGTGGCGTCCCAGTGGCAGGGGTGGATGTCGTTGCCCCCGGTCAGCAGCAGGCCCGAGACGGCCGTCAGATCCGGCAGCGGGTCGCCGGGCGCCACCAGGTCGATGGGGCCGTCCCAGCCCGCGGCCCGCAGGGCGGGGAGGTAATGCTTCTCGGCGCCGGACTTGCTCTTGCAGCTCACCAGAATGCTTGACACGGGATGGCCTCGAGAGAATCGTGATTACCCTACCACCCCCTCAGATGGTCTGAGTCGACGGTGAGGCGGAGAGCTCCGCCGGTATCAAGGAGGACACCATGTCCGGTTCATTGAACAAGGTTCTGCTCATCGGCAACCTGGGGCGCGACCCCGAGCTGAAGGCGACCCCCAGCGGCCAGAGCGTGGCCCGCTTCTCCGTGGCCACCACGGAGACCTGGAAGAACCAGTCGGGCGAGAAGCAGAGCAAGACCGAGTGGCACAACATCGTGGTCTGGGGCAAGCAGGCCGAGATCGCCGAGAAGTACCTGCGGAAGGGCAAGCAGGTGATGATCGAGGGCCGCATCCAGTACCGCGAGTACACGGACCAGGCCGGCGTGAAGAAGACCGCCTGCGACATCCGCTGCGACAACTTCGTCATGCTGGGCCGGATGGAGGATGGTGGCGGCAGCCGTGATTCCGGCGGCTACGGCGGCCGGGCCTCGGGCGGCGGCTCCCAGGATTTCGAAGACAGCGGCGCCCCCCCGGCCACCGGCGGCAGCTTCCCGGACGACGACATCCCCTTCTGACGGGACCGGCACCCCCTGCGGAACGGCGCCCGAACGGGCGCCGTTTCCCTAATGCTTCCTGTCCATGTTCTGGAGGCCGTAGGGGGCGGCCGGCCAGGGTTTCCGCCAGTGGATCACGCCGTGCTTGTCCAGGAGGACCGTCAGGGTCTCCCGGTGACCGGAGGGGGCCTGGAGCTGGAACGTCACCAACCATCCTTCGATGGGCTTGATGGTCTCGAAGATGGGGGGCTTCCCGGGAGCCTCCGGCCAGCGGCCCAGGTAGGCCCCGCCCCAGCGCTGCTTCCGGCCGAGGGTCACGCCCAGGACCCTGCTCCCGGGTTCGCCACCCAGGGGGCGCTGATCCGCGAACGCCTGGAGGATCCGCCGGGCCTCCTCAGGGGTGGGCTCGGTGCCGGCGAATGGGCTTGGCGGGCCGGGTGAAGGCTGGTCGGATCCGGACCTGGAAGCTCCGGGTGGGATCTGGCGCTGATCGGAAGGGGGCGGTGGCACGGCCCGGTTGAGCTCGGCCGGGCGGGGTTCAAGGGAGTCCCATTCGGTGAGGGTCCGCCAGTGGACCACGCCATGCCGGTCCACGAGGATGGTGCGTTCCCGGAAGCTGTTGTTCGGAGCGAGGAGCTTCGCGGGGCGGGCCCAGAATCGGATCTCCCAGCCCTGGAGGGTGGCCCCCTCGTCCTCCCCCCGGGGCCAGCGCGCCGTGAGGTGGGCGTACCACTGCGTGGGCTGCTGAACCTCCACGTTCCGGATCTCTGTCCTGGGCCCCCAGAGTGCATGCTCGGCCATGATCCGGACGAAGGCCAGGGCTTCGGCCTGCGTGGGCCGGGGACCGAGGCTCGCGGCCGCCCCGGCGGCGGGGACCGCCTGCGGCGGATCGGTGGGCCGGAGTTCAGCCGGGAGGACCGGGGCCTGGATGGATGGGGCGGAGGGGGCCGGCTGGTCCGGCGCCAGGGGGAGGCCGGAGGCGGTCCGATCCGTCAGAGGCAGAGCGGCCGGCCTGGCGGGCGTGATGAAGCGGGTGGCACGCAGGGGGCCCACGGTTTCAGGGGTGTCGGAGAACTGGATGGTTGCCGTGGCCTGGGCTGGCGCCACCTGGGAGGGGGGCAGGGGCTTCCCGGCCTGGGCGGGGATCGTGCCGACCAGGGCGGCGGCTGCGAGGAAGACGAGTCCCGGCGTGGCGAAGCGGAACCGGGGCGGATCGGCCAGGAGCAGACGGCGCATGCGTTCCATCAGGTTGCCTCCCCGGGCGCGGAGGGCCAGGGTGGGGAGCCGGTCGCGGAGGGCATCGAGGCGGCTCAGGGTTTCCGCATAGAAGACGGCGTCCCCGCAGGCCAGGACGGCGGCGTCGTCGCAGCAGTGTTCCCGTTCGGTCCGGATCCGGCGGGAGATCCACCACACGGCGGGGTGGAAGAAGAAGAGCACTTCGATCACGCACTGGAGGCCGTTCACGAGGCCATCCAGGCGCCGCAGGTGGGCGAGTTCATGGGCCAGGACCGCCTCGGCCGCCAGGGGATCCAGGTTCGCGAAGAAGCCCAGGGGGAGGAGCACCACGGGGCGTCCCTACCCCACGCTCAGCCGATCGGCCGGCTCAGGGGATCGGCGGAAAAGACCCCGGCCCCGCAGGCCGACGCGGCGGAC
>JAJYBX010000384.1 GCA_021778785.1 Acidobacteriota bacterium | reverse complement strand
GGCCAAGGTCCGGACCGACCTCGCCAACACCCACTTCACCCAGACCCCGCAGTTGGAATGCGAGGCCACCGTCCGCCACGCCACCCACCACGAGGAGGCGCTGGTCACCTAGCCGGGCGTCCCGGTACGGCAAGGGACCCCGCCGGGCGGGGTCCCTTGTCCTGTCCCGGGCCGGGGATCAGTAGCGGTAGTGGTCCGCCTTGTAGGGCCCCTCCAGGGGCACGCCGATGTACTGGGCCTGATCGGGCCGGAGGGCCGTGAGCTTCGCATTCAGCGTCTGCAGCTGGAGCCGCGCGACCTGCTCGTCGAGGTGCTTGGGCAGGGTGTAGACGCCCACGGCGTACTGGCCCGGCTTCGTCCACAGCTCGATCTGGGCCAGGGTCTGGTTGGCGAAGGAGGAGGACATCACGTAGCTGGGGTGGCCCGTGCCGCAGCCCAGGTTCACGAGGCGGCCCTTGGCCAGGAGGATGATGCGCTTGCCGTCAGGGAAGATGATGTGGTCCACCTGGGGCTTGATCTCCTCCCAGGCGTACTTCTCCAGGCTGGCGACATCGATCTCGCTGTCGAAGTGGCCGATGTTGCACACGATGGCATTGTGCTTCATGCGGGCCATGTGCTCGTGGGTGATGACGTGGAAGTTGCCCGTGCAGGTGACGAAGATGTCGGCCTGGCCGGCGGCCTCGTCCATGGTCACCACGCGGTAGCCCTCCATGGCCGCCTGCAGGGCGCAGATGGGATCGATCTCGGTGACCCACACCTGGGCGCTGAGGGCGCGCAGGGCCTGGGCGCTGCCCTTGCCCACGTCGCCGTAGCCGCAGACGACGGCGATCTTGCCGGCCACCATCACGTCCGTGGCGCGCTTGATGGCGTCCACCAGGGACTCGCGGCAGCCGTAGAGGTTGTCGAACTTGCTCTTGGTGACGCTGTCGTTGACGTTGATGGCGGGGAACTTCAGCTCGCCCTTCTTCGCCATCTCGTAGAGGCGGTGGACGCCGGTGGTGGTCTCCTCGGTGACGCCCTTCACCTTGGCCAGCTGGGCCGCGTACCAGCCCGGCTTCTCGGCCAGGCGCTTGCGGATGGCGGCGAAGAGCACGGTGGCCTCCTCGCTGTCGGGGTGGTCCAGCACCGAGGGATCCTGCTCGGCCCGGGCGCCCAGGTGCAGCAGCAGCGTGGCGTCGCCGCCGTCGTCCAGGATCATGTTCGCCCCGTCCGCGAAGTCGAAGATGCGGTGCGTGTAGTCCCAGTACTCGGGCAGGCTCTCGCCCTTCACGGCGAAGACCGGCGTGCCGCCCGCGGCGATGGCGGCGGCGGCGTGGTCCTGGGTGCTGAAGATGTTGCAGCTGGCCCAGCGCACCTCGGCGCCCAGCGCCTTCAGCGTCTCGATGAGCACGGCGGTCTGGATGGTCATGTGCAGGGAGCCGGCGATGCGCGCGCCCTTGAGGGGCTGCTTCGTGGCGTACTCCTGGCGGATGGCCATCAGGGCGGGCATCTCGCCCTCGGCGATGGCGATCTCCCGGCGGCCCCAGGGGGCCAGGGAAAGATCGGCGACGACATGGTCGGCGGTGGCGACGGTCATGGGACCTCCTCGTGGAACCGGACGACGGGCGAACCCACCTCGCCGACCCGGTGCAGGGTTGAGGTGAGCGCCGTTCCTGGAAGGATGGGTCCGAGCCTGGGATCCCGCACAGCCGATCTGCCGGGTCCTGCAGCGCTCCTCGGACCCCTCCAGGATAGGAGGATTCGCCGCCGTCCTGAAGGCCCCTGGGATCGCCCCGGGCCCCGGGGATTTCCAATATTTTATTCATGTCACTTTTATCAATATATGATTAAATTTATTACTCATATTAATTATTAAAATAATTTGAATTAACATGTTTATTTTAAAAATTGTAACTTATTTATTACATGTAATGTTTTATATTAAAATGTAAAGCGTTTGTTATCAACTACTAATAATTCGGCATGGATCTCGATCTTCCCTGATCGCCCTGAAAGGAGGCGATCATGCTCAAACCCTTCACCATCCTGGCCCTGGCCTTCGCCCTGGCCCTTCCCCTTGCCGCGGCCGGCAAGGCCCCCCATCAGCCGCAGCGGCCCGTGAACCTCAACACGGCCACCGTCACCGAACTGATGCAGCTCCCCCGCATCGGCCAGAAGACCGCCGAGCGCATCGTCGCGTTCCGCAAGGAGCACGGCGGCTTCCAGCGCCCCGAGGAGCTGATGAACGTGAAGGGCATCGGCGAGAAGGCCTTCGCCCGGCTCAAGCCCTTCCTGGCCGCGACCTCCGGTCCCGCCGCGGCGATCCGGTAGGGGGCCGCCATGGGTGCCGGCCTGCTCCGATTCCATCGCACCGGCGCAGGCCGGCGCTCCCAGCGGGGCCACTCCCTGCTGGAACTCACGGTCGCCATGGGCATTTCCGGGGTCCTGGCGGTCGTGGGCCTCTCCTCCTGGGACCCCGCCCACACCGAACTGGCGGCGGCCCAGCACGAACTCACGCAGAGCCTGGACCAGGCCTTCGTCCTGGCCCGGGCCCGGGGCGTGAACATCACCGTGGGCCTGGCATCGGGCCAGGACGCCAACCACCTGCCGATCCGCCTCGGCCGTCATGTGCACTGGGGGAAGCCCGCGCGCGTCCCCCTGCCGCCGGGCATGGCCGACCCGGCGAAGGCGGACACCCAGGGCGAGGCCCATCGCACCATCACGGTGACTCCCCGTCGCACCGCCACGGCCAGCCTCTGGTTCCTGAACGACGGCGAGGATGTCCTCTGCATGCGCCTGTCGAACCGGGGACGGGTCCGGATGCTGCGCTGGCGGGCCGACGCCCGCCGCTGGACGAGGGCGTGATGCGCGCCGGCCGTC
>JAJYBX010000383.1 GCA_021778785.1 Acidobacteriota bacterium | reverse complement strand
GAACCCCCTGGCGGCGCGGATCTTCCGCTTCGAGGATGGCCCGCTGGACCAGGCCTTCTTCCGCGCCCGCTTCGAATCGGCCCTGGCCCTGCGCAAGACGCTGGGCCTCTGGGATCCCCAGGGCGGCTGCCGGTGGGTCTTCGGCGAAGGGGACGGCCTGCCCGGGCTGGTGCTGGACCGCTACGCCCACGCCCTCGTGCTGCAGGTGGGCACGGCGGGCCTGGAGGCCCTGCGGGATGCCTGGTGGCCCGTGCTGTGGGAGATCGCGAAGCGCGAGGGCCTCACGGCCTTCGTGGAGCGCAGCCAGTCCGGCCGCCGCGAGGAGGGGCTGGATCCCGTGAACCGCCTGCTGAAGGGCAGCTTGGCCGGGCCCGTGACGGTGCATGAGGGCGCGGCGAAGCTCAGCGTGGACCTGCTGCGGGGCCAGAAGACGGGCTTCTTCCTGGACCAGCGGGCTCACCGGCTGCAGGTGGGATCGCACTCGGAGGGCTGCCGGGTGCTCAACGCCTTCGGCTACACCGGCGGCTTCAGCATCCACGCGGGCCTGGGTGGCGCCACCGAGGTGGCCACGCTGGACATCAGCGCCCCGGCCCTGGACCAGGCGGAGCGCGACTGGGCCGCCAACGGCCTGGATCCCGCCGCCCACCTGCGCCTGGAGGGCGACGCCTTCGAGCTGATGCGCCAGCTCGAGCCCGGCGCCTGGGACCGCGTCATCGTGGATCCCCCCGCCTTCGCCAAGCAGCGCAAGGACGTGGACAAGGCCTTCAAGGCCTACAAGGATGTCTTCCGCCTCGGCGCCCGCGCCACCGCCCCCGGCGGCCTGCTGTGGGTCTTCTCCTGCAGCCAGCACCTGGACCGCGCCCGCTTCCAGGAGGCCGTCTGGACCGCTTTGTTGGAGGCCGGCCGCGACGCCCGCGTCCTCGCCCACCTCGGCCAGCCCGCGGACCATCCCTACGCCCTGAACCACCCCGAGGGGTTCTACCTCAAGGGGCTGTGGCTGGCCTTGGATTAGCCGGATCCTGGGCCGCGTCGTTCACCGCGGGATCCGGCGGGTGTGTCCGCGATGTTACAAGTTTCAATATTTGACTTTTGTAGCGCATGATGTACCTTTCCCTGTGTCTCGTGTCAGCACAGGAAAGGAGCAGCACGATGAGTGAAGCCAGACTCGGCGGCCGGTTCGCCTTCCCCGGCACGCCATGGACGGTCCGACGGATGGGCTACGGCGCGATGCAGCTGGCCGGCCCCGGCGTGTGGGGACCGCCCAGGGACCCGGACGGGGCCATGGCCGTCCTCCGCGAGGCCATCGAGGCCGGCGTGGACCATATCGACACGTCCGACTTCTACGGCCCGCATGTCACCAACCAGATCATCCGGAAGGCCCTCCATCCCTATCCGGCCGGCCTGGTGATCGTCACGAAGCTCGGAGCCCGCCGGCCGCCCGACAAGTCGTGGCAGCCAGCCATCTCCCGCAAGGAGCTGACCGCGGGGGTCCACGACAACCTCCGCAGCCTGGGGCTGGACGCGCTCGACATCGTCAATTACCGCGCGATGGGGTCGGTCCACGGCCCCAAGGAGGGGTCGATCGCCGAGCAGGTGGCTGTGCTGGCCGACCTCCAGCGCCAGGGGCTGATCCGCCACATCGGCCTGAGCAACGTCACGGCCGCCCAGGTCGCCGAGGCACAGGCGATCACTGCCATCGTCTGCGTGCAGAACCACTACAACCTCGCCTGCCGCCACGATGACGCCCTGATCGACGACCTGGCCCGGAAGGGCATTCCGTACGTGCCGTTCTTTCCGCTCGGCGGGTTCACGCCGCTGCAGTCGTCCACGCTGTCGAAGGTCGCGGGCCGGCTCGGCGCCACGCCCATGCAGGTCGCGCTGGCCTGGCTGCTGCACCGGTCGCCCAACATCCTGCTGATCCCCGGCACATCGTCGGTCAGCCACCTCCGCGAGAATCTGGCCGCCGGACAGCTGGCGCTGTCCTTGGAGCTCCTGGCGGAGCTGGACGGGATCGTCGCGGCGTCGTCGGAGGGGCACGGGTGATGGCCGGATCCCTGCTCGCTTCCCGGTGGCCGCCGGGGAAGGGCGCCGGTGTGCCGGGAGGTCCCCATGTCCCATGCTGACACCCCGCTCACCCGGGAGCGGATCCTGGTCGCGGCGGAGGACGTCCTCCGCCGCTTCGGCCCGGCCAAGGCGACGGTGGTGGATGTGGCCCGGGCCCTGGGCGTGAGCCATGCCGCCGTCTACCGGCACGTGGCGAACAAGGCCGAACTGAGAGATCTGGTGGTCGGCCGGTGGCTGGAGGGGATCCTGGCCCCCCTGCGGACCATCACCGCCCGGCCGGGCCCGGCCCCGCAGCGGCTTCGACGGCTCTTCGACGCGCTGATCGCCGTCAAGCGTCGCCGGGCGGCCGACGACCCGGAACTGCTCGCCGCCTATCGGACCCTGGCGGCCGGAGCCCAGTCCGTCATCGCCGCCCACCTGGACGATCTGGTCGGGCTGGCCGCGTCGGTGATCGACTCGGGCGTGAAGGAAGGCACGTTCCGCAAGGTCGACCCCGTGGCCGCCGGCCGGGCTGTGCTGTTCGCCACCTCCCGTTTCCACCATCCGGCCCACGTTGCCGAGTGGGCCGACCCGGCCATCGATGCAGCCTACAACGACGTGTGGCAGCTGATCATGGACGGCCTGTGCGCTGCGAAGGATTCCGGTTAGCCCAACCGCTCCACAGCCTCGTCCATGCCCCTGGCGCCGAGGGCGCCGAGGTTCAGATCCAGCAGGTGGCTGAGCTTCACGTTGCCCATGGCGCCGAGCATGGAGGCTTTCAGCCGGGGGATGCTGGGCTCCATGGCGGCGATTAGCTCCTTCACCTGCTTGCG
>JAJYBX010000382.1 GCA_021778785.1 Acidobacteriota bacterium | reverse complement strand
TCACCCACATCCCGCCCCACGGCCCCCTGCCCGTCTCCGTGCCGGGCTGCGTGGACGGCTGGTTCGAGCTGCACGGGAAGTTCGGCAAGCTGCCCATGACGGAGGTGCTGGCCCCCGCCGTCCGCTACGCCCGCGAGGGCTTCCCGGTGTCCGATCTCATCGCCTACTACTGGGACCGCAGCGTGCCCGCGCTGGGCAAGTACCCCGGCTTCCTGGAGACCTTCACGGTGGACGGCAAGCGCGGCCCCCGCAGCGGCGAGGTCTTCCGCAACCCGCGCCTGGCCGCCACGCTGGAGACGGTGGCCAAGGGCGGCCGGGACGCCTTCTACAAGGGCGAGATCGCCCGCAAGATCGCCGCCTACATGAAGGCCCAGGGCGGCTTCCTCAGCTACGAGGACCTGGCCGCCCACCATTCGGAATGGGTGCAGCCCCTCTCCGTGAACTACCGCGGCTACGACGTGTGGGAGCTGCCCCCCAACGGCCAGGGCATCGCGGCCCTGCAGATGCTGAACATCCTCGAGGGCTACGACTTCTCGAAGATCCCCTTCGGCAGCCCGCGCCACGTCCATCTCTTCGCCGAGGCCAAGAAGCTGGTCTTCGAGGACCGGGCGAAGTTCTACGCCGATCCCGCCTTCGCCAAGGTGCCCGTGGCCTGGCTGCTCTCCAAGGAATACGCCGCCCAGCGCCGGGCCCTCATCAACGAGACCCGAGCCTCGCGTCGCCTGGAGGCGGGTCACCCGCCCCTGAAGGAGGGCGACACCATCTACCTCACCACCGCGGATGGCGAAGGCAACATGGTGAGCCTCATCCAGAGCAACTACCGCGGCATGGGCAGCGGCATGACGCCCGGCGACCTGGGCTTCTGCCTCCAGGACCGCGGCGAGCTGTTCACGCTGGAGGAGGGCCAGGCCAACACCTACGCCCCCGGCAAGCGCCCCTTCCACACCATCATCCCGGCCTTCATCACCAAGGACGGTGAGCCCTTCCTCAGCTTCGGCGTCATGGGCGGCGAGTTCCAGCCCATCGGCCACGTGCAGATCGTCATGGACCTCATCGACTTCCACATGGACGCCCAGGAGGCCGGGGACGCCCCGCGCATGAGCCACGACGGCTCGCCCGAGCCCACCGGCGAGAAGGGGAAACTGCCCGGCACCATCCAGCTGGAGAGCGGCTTCCCCTACGAGACCGTCCGGGCCCTCATGGACATGGGCCACGGCGTGGGCTGGATGCTGGGCGGCTACGGCGGCTATCAGGGCATCCGCTGGGATCCGAAGCAGAAGGTCTACTTCGGCGCCAGCGAGAGCCGGAAGGACGGGCAGGCCGCGGGGTACTAGGCACGTCAGACTCGCAACGCACCCCGAGGTTCCTGGCGACATCCCAGCCTGCTGCGAACTCCCAAAGCGGCTCTCTTTCCTGCCCCCGAGGGGTAGAATGGGGATTCGGACCGCGCCGGGCGGCGCACTCTGGGGGAGATGACCGTGCTTCAAGCCTACCGTCAACACGTCGCCGAACGCGCCATCCAGGGCATTCCCGCCCTTCCCCTGACCGAGGCCCAGACCCACGAGCTGGTGGATCTCCTCATGGCTCCGCCCGCCGGCGAGGAGGCCTTCCTCCTGGAGCTGCTCGTCCACCGCGTGCCCGCGGGCGTGGATGACGCGGCCCGCGTGAAGGCCGGTTTCCTGGATGCCGTGGCGAAGGGCAAGGAGGCCTGCCCCCTGGTGAGCCGGGAGAAGGCCACGGAGCTGCTGGGCACCATGCTCGGCGGCTTCAACGTGAAGCCCCTCATCGACCTGCTGGACGATGCCAAGGTGGGCGCCCTGGCGGCGGAGGGACTGAAGAAGACGCTCCTCATCTTCGACGCCTTCGGAGACGTGAAGGCCAAGGCGGACCAGGGCAATGCCCACGCCAAGGCCGTGCTGAAGAGCTGGGCCGAGGCCGAGTGGTTCACCAGCCGGCCCGAGGTTCCGAAGAGCATGACCGTCACCATCTTCAAGGTGTCCGGCGAGACCAACACGGACGACCTCTCCCCCGCGCCGGACGCCTGGAGCCGCCCCGACATCCCCCTCCACGCCCTGGCCATGCTGAAGAACCCCCGCCCCGGCATCGAGCCCGACGAGCCCGGCAAGGTGGGCCCGCTCAGGCAGCTCGAGGCCCTCAAGGCCAAGGGCCACCTCATCGCCTACGTGGGCGACGTGGTGGGCACCGGCTCCAGCCGCAAGTCCGCCACCAACTCCGTGCTGTGGTTCACGGGCGAGGACATCCCCTTCGTGCCCAACAAGCGCTTCGGCGGCGTCTGCCTGGGCTCCAAGATCGCCCCCATCTTCTACAACACCATGGAGGATGCCGGCGCCCTCCCCATCGAGCTGGACGTCTCGAAGATGGAGATGGGCGACGTGGTGGAGCTGCGCCCCTACGAGGGCAAGGCCCTGAAGAACGGCCAGGTCGTCGCCGAGTTCAAGGCGAAGTCCGACGTGCTCTTCGACGAGGTCCGCGCCGGCGGCCGCATCCCCCTCATCATCGGCCGTGGTCTCACCGCCAAGGCCCGCCAGGCCCTGGGCCTGCCCGCCTCCACGGTCTTCCGCCTCCCGGCCGTCCCGAAGGACACCGGCAAGGGCTTCAGCCTGGCCCAGAAGATGGTGGGCCGCGCCTGCGGCGTGGCGGGCATCCGCCCCGGCACCTACTGCGAGCCGAAGATGACCACCGTCGGCTCCCAGGACACCACGGGCCCCATGACCCGCGACGAGCTGAAGGACCTGGCCTGCCTGCAGTTCTCCGCCGACATGGTGATGCAGTCCTTCTGCCACACGGCGCCCTACCCCAAGCCCGTGGACGTGAAGACCCACCGCGAGCTGCCCCCCTTCATCACGAACCGCGGGGG
>JAJYBX010000381.1 GCA_021778785.1 Acidobacteriota bacterium | reverse complement strand
CCGGCGGCAAGCAGCGCGGAGAGCGCGGCGATGATGCGACTTCTGCTGGGCATGAGCCTCCTCCTCGGGCCGGCCCCTGGAGCGGGTAGCCCGGTCGGCCCATGCCTCCTCCTCGGCCGGGAGCCCCCGCATCTTTACCTTTAACCCAGGTAGAATCAATTAGTTGAAGATGTTGATATCGTCAATGTCTGATTCTTACCGGGGCGATTCAGTGCCACCCCCGCTGGGCGAAGGCCGCCAGCTTCTCGTCGCTGCCCCGGGAGGCGAGGGCACGGGCCACGAATCGTCCGATGGGGTCCGCCTCCAGGTTCACGGGATCGCCCGGACGCATCCCCGCGAGGGCGGTGCGCTTCACCGTCTCCGGGATGAGGGCCACCGTGAACCAGTCGGCCCCGCAGTCCACCACGGTCAGGGAAATCCCATCCACGGCCACGGAACCCTTGGGGGCCATCATGGGCGCCAGCTCCAGGGGCATGGTGAAGCGCCAGATCCCCTCGCCGGAATCCGCGCCTCCGGCCCGGGGACGCGACACCAGCTGTCCCACGGCATCCACATGCCCCGCCACCAGGTGGCCGTCCAGGGGATCGCCCACCCGCAGGGCGGGCTCCAGGTGCAGGGTGCTGCCCAGCGCCAGACGTCCGAGCGTCGTCTTCGCCAGGGTCTCCTCGCTGAGGTCCGCCTCCCAGGTCCGCCCATCCGCGGCCACGCTGGTGAGGCAGGCGCCGTTCACGGCGATGCTGGCGCCCAGCTCCGCCCGCGCCAGCAGCTCCGCCGGCGCCGCGATGCGGAGCCGCGCGCCGCCGGGCCGGGTGGACCGGGATTCGAGGGTGCCCAAGTGCCGGATCAGTCCCGTGAACATGCCTGGTCCTCCCCTCCCATCATGGGGCCGGCGCGGCCGCCGCGAGGCGGCTCTTGCGGGAGCCGTAGAAGACGTAGATCACCAGCCCGATGCCCAGCCAGATGAAGAACCGGTACCAGGTGAGGGCGGGGAGGCCGCGGGCGATCCACACGCAGCCCAGGATGCCCAGGGGCGCCACCACCCACGCGAAGGGCATGACGAACTTCCGGGGGGCCTCCGGGCGGCGCTTGCGGAGGATCAGCACGGCGGCGCAGACGATCACGAAGGCGAAGAGCGTCCCGATGTTGGCCAGCTCCACCACCTCGTCGATGTTCAGCAGGGCGGCGGGGATGGCCACCAGGAAGCCCGTGAGCACGGTGGCGCGGGAGGGTGTCTTGAAGCGGTCGTGGACGCGGCCGAACCAGGGGCCCAGGAGGCCGTCCCGGCTCATGCTCATGAAGATGCGGGGCTGGCCCACCTGGTACACGAGCAGCGCGGCGGTGGTGGCGATGACGGCCCCGAAGCTGATGACGGCCGCGATGCCCCCCATCCGGTGCTGGATGAAGATGTACGCCAGCGGATCGGCGATGCCGCCCAGCTTCGTGTAGTGCAGCATGCCCGTCACCACCAGGGCCACCGCCGCGTAGATGACGGTGCAGATGCCCAGCGACCAGAGGATGCCCCGGGGCAGGTCGCGCCCGGGGTCACGGCATTCCTCCGCCGTGGTGCTCACGGCGTCGAAGCCGATGAAGGCGAAGAAGATGATGGCGGCCCCGGCCTGGATGCCACCCCAGCCGTGGGGCACGAAGGGATGCCAGTTGCCGGGGCTGATGAAGCGCGCGCCGAGGCCCACCACCGCCAGCAGGATCATCACCTTCAGGATCACCATGACGCTGTTGACCCGGGCGCTCTCCTTGATGCCGATGTAGCAGAGCCAGGTGATGAGCGCCGTGATGACCACCGCCAGCAGGTTGATGGTGATGGGGAGGCCCGCCACGGTGGGCGCGTCCTTCACCACGTCCCAGTGGGCGAAGAGGGCCGCGCCGTCCAGTCCCCCGGCCTTGGCCTGGGCCAGGGCCTGCAGTTTGGCCGACAGGCCCATGGCGGGCGCGCCCCCCACCAGCTTCAGGGCCGAGCGCGGGTCCGTGCCCAGCCAGCCGGGGATGTCCACGTGGAAGACCGACGAGAGGAAGCTGCGGGCGTAGTCGCCCCAGGAGATGGCCACGGCCACGTTGGAGATGGCGTATTCCAGCAGCAGGTCCCAGCCGATGATCCAGGCCATGAGCTCGCCCAAGGTGGCGTAGGCGTAGGTGTACGCGCTGCCCGAAACGGGGATCATGGAGGCCAGCTCGGCGTAGGCCAGGGCCGTGAAGCCGCAGATGAGGGCCACGATGAGGATGCTGAGGACGAGGCCGGGCCCGGCGGGCAGGCGGCCGTCGGCCATGTTCCCCGCCGCCGCGGTGCCGATGCTGGAGAAGATGCCGGCCCCGATGATGGCCCCGATGCCGAACATGGTGAGGTCGAAGGCCCCCAGGTTCTTCTTCAGCTGGTGCTCCGGGTCCTCCGCCGTGGCACGGAGCTGTTCCAGGGACTTGGTGCGGAAGAGGCGCTCGAGCATGGGGACCTTGGGAGAAGGGACCATGCTAGCAGTGGCCGGTTGCCGGCTGGCAGTTGGCGGTAGGCTGGCTCCATGAGCACGGAGCAGGAGCGGAGTGCCACTTTGGCGACCATTCGCCGCAGGCGAATAGGACCGGCTGCGAAGCAGGCGGCCCCGAAGGGGCGAGCGCCCATCGCGCGAGTCAAGCCGAAGCCCGAGCGCGAGGCAGGAGCCGAGCGCCACCGGCCGGACGGCCTACCCCAACGGGGTGAGGCCCAGGATGGGCCGAATGAAGGGCGCGGCGCAGGGAGGCTCCCCCAGGCAACGCAGGCGTTGCCTGGGATCCTACGTCGCCTCGGCACGCGCCGCGTGAGCCCGAAGCAGGAGCGGAGGGCCACTTTGGCGCAGCCGAAGCCTGAAAGGCGCGGCGCAGGAGGCGCCGCGTGAGGCTCTGGA
>JAJYBX010000380.1 GCA_021778785.1 Acidobacteriota bacterium | reverse complement strand
GGAGGCTGAGGGGCATGGTCCCGATCTCGTCCAGGAACAGAGTACCCCCGTCCGCCTGCTGGAACCGGCCGGGGCGGTCGGTGCGCGCGTCCGTGTAGGCGCCCCGGACGTGGCCGAAGAGCTCGTCCTCGAGCAGGGTCTCGGGAATGGCTCCGCAGTGGATGGGCACGAAGGGCCCCTGGGCCCGGGGGCTCCACTGGTGGATGGCCCGGGCCGCCAGTTCCTTGCCCGTGCCCGAGGGCCCCGTGATGAGCACCGTGGAGGGCGAGGGCGCCACCCGCCGCAGGAGCGTCTGGAGGTTCTCCCAGACGGCGGAGCGGCCCACCATCTGCGGGCCGGAGGTGTGGCCCTGGATCTGCTCCCGGAGCCGCTTGTTCTCCTGGTTCAACTGGGACTTCTCGATGGCCCGCAGCAGCGTGTGCTCCAGCTCCTCGGTGCGGAAGGGCTTCGGCACGTAGTCGTAGATGCCCATCTTCATGGCCTGGAGGGCCGTCTCCACCGACGTCGAGCCGGAGAGCACCACCACCACCGTGTCCGGCTTGGCGACGGCCTGCCGCGCCAGCTCCAGGCCGCTCAGGTCCGGCAGCATGAGGTCCACCACCGCCAGGTCGAAGTGCTCGCTGCGCAGGCACTGGGCCGCCCGCAGGCCGGAGCCCGTGCCCACCACCTCGTGGCCATGCCGGGACAGCAGGGTGCCCACCACCTCCAGGATGGTGGGGTCGTCGTCCACCAGCAGGGCCCGAGCCGGGTTCATGCCTGTCAGAGTCCCTGGCCCGGAGGCCCCTGTCAAGGTTTGGACAGGCCGGGTAGACTCCTTTGATGCTCTCCAGATCTGCTTTGTGGCAGCGCCTCTCCGGGGCGCCCCTCTGGCCCCTCGCCTGGGCCCTGGCCGCCGCCTGCGTCCTGCCCTGGCTCCTGCCGGAGCGGTGGGACGGCCGCGTGGCGGTCCTCTGGCTGATCCTGGGCTGGGTCGCCCTGGCCCTGTGCCTCCTGCCGGTCCGAAGCCGCCGCCGGATCGTGCTGCCCCTGGCCGCCGTCCTGGTGGGGATCACCTTCCTGGGCCTCCAGCGGCGGGCCCGCTGGGAATCCGCCCTCCCCACCGGCTTCCAGGCCCTGGAGGGCCGCATCGACGCGCCCTGGACCCACCAGGGCGAGCGCCTCGGCACCCGCCTGGCGGTGGCCTCCCCTCCCAGCCTCCAGGGCCTGGATCTGCCCCTCACCGTGCCTGCGGACGGCGAGCAGCCGCCGCCCGCGCCGGGCACGCCCGTGCGGCTGCGCGCGGAGCTGCGCCCGGTGGCACCGGCCCCCGTGTTCCTGGCCGAGCGGCCCCTCTGGCGGGCCCGCAGCGACGAGGCGCCCCGGCGCATCCACCTGGCCTCCGCCCAGCTGCTGGAGCCCCTGGGGCCGCCACGACCTTCGCCCCTGCTCCGCCTCCAGGTCTTCGTCCGGCGCCGCTTCGAGGCACTGCCCCTGGATCCCACGGCCAAGGATCTCTGGGGCGCCCTGGCCCTGGGCATCCCGCCCGCCGACGAGGCCCACTTCAGCGTCTTCGCGGAGAGCGGCACCATCCACATCCTGGTGGTCTCCGGCCTCCAGGTGACGCTGGTGATGGTGGCCGTGGAGGCCCTGCTGCGCCGGCTGAGGCTGCGGGGCGCGTCCCTCGGCTCCATCGCCGCCGGGCTGCTCTACTGCGGCCTGGTGGGCTTCTCCGCCCCGGTGTGGCGGGGCCTCTTCATGGGCGTGGCCTGGGCCCTGGGGCGGGCGAGCGGCTGGAAGCTGCCGCCGGTGGCGGGGCTGCACCTGGCCCTGCTGCTGTGGCTGCTGGGCCATCCGGCCGCCGGGGCCGAGCCGGGCTTCCTCCTCGCCTGGTGGGCCCTCCTGGGCCTGCTCTGGGGTGCCGAGCCCCTGGCGGGACTCCTGTCGCCGCTGCTGGGACGCTGGGCCCTGCCCTTCGCCCGGCTGGCCGCGCCCTGGCTCTCCACGATGCCCCTGCTGGCCCTGCTGCACGGCGGCGCCCCACGCTGGGGCATCCTCGCCAACCTGCTGGTGCTGCCCCTGGTGGCCTTCCTGACCCCCGTCTGCCTGCTGCTGATCCTGGCACCCCTGCCCGGCCTCACGCCTGCCGCGGCGGCCGTCCTCACCTGGATGGGCGATCGCCTGGTGCCCGCCCTCACCGGCATCACGCCGCTGGCCACGGGGATCCTCTGGCCCTGGCTCGCCCTGATCCTGGGCTGGCTGGCCCTGGCCCACCGCCAGGCCCTCGCGGGGCGCACCCGCGCCCTCACCGTCGCCCTGGCGGGCGGAAGCCTCATCCTGATGGCCACGCACGGCACCGGCCGCGCTCCTGCCACCCTCAGCCTGGAGGCGGTGGACGTGGGCCAGGGTGATGGCCTGCTGCTCCGCGTCCCGGGCGGCGACGCCACCGTGGTGGACACGGGGCCCCTGCCCTGGAGCGGGCGCCGGCTGGTGCGGGTGCTCAGCCGCCGGGGGGTGCGCGAGCCGGTCCACCTGATCCTCACCCATGCGCACAGCGATCACGCCGGCGGCTGGTCCACCCTGGCCCGGCTCTGGCCCCTGGCTTCCACGAGCGTGCCCGCGACCTCGGAGGACGAGGATCCCTGGGCGCCCTACGCGCCGGCCCGGACCGAGGCCGACGGCCTGCTCCGCGGGGAGGCCTGGCGGCGCGGCCCGGCAGCCTTCAGCGTCCGCTGGCCGCCGCGGCCCTTCGCCCTGCCGGATCCCAACATGGTCTCCTTGGTGCTCCGGGTGGACTGGCAGGACCGGCAACTGTGGCTCATGGGGGACGCCCTGGCGCCCCAGGAGCGGGATCTCATGGACCTGGGCGACCCGGGACCCGCGCCCCGCCGGCTGCTCAAGGTGGGCCACCACGGC
>JAJYBX010000379.1 GCA_021778785.1 Acidobacteriota bacterium | reverse complement strand
AGGATCTCCTCCGGGCCGAGGGCCGGCCCTTCGTGTCCGTCCACCATTCCGAGGCCGACCACGGCTTCAACTGCGACGAGCGGGCCAGCCACCACCCGGAGAGCGCCCGCCTGGCGCTGGCTGTGACCCTGACCTTCCTGCGCGATCATCTACACTGACCCTTTCCACCGGAGCTCCCATGGCCTTCCTCGCCATCGACATCGCCGACCGCCTCGCCTGGGTCACCCTCCAGCGCCCGGAGAAACTCAACGCCCTCAACAACGACGTGCTGAAGGAGCTGGAGCAGGCCTTCGCGGATCTGGAGCAGGACGACCGGGTGGGCGCCGTCATCCTCACCGGCGCGGGCGAGAAGGCCTTCGTGGCCGGCGCCGACATCGCCGAACTGAAGTCCCTCGACACCGCCAGCGCCCGGGTCCAGGCCCTGCGCGGCCAGGCCGTGTTCCAGCGCATCGAATCCATGCCCAAGCCCGTCATCGCGGCCGTGAACGGGTTCGCCCTGGGCGGTGGCTGCGAGCTGGCCCTGGCCTGCCACATCCGCGTGGCCAGCGAGAACGCGAAGTTCGGCCTGCCCGAGGTGAGCCTCGGCATCATCCCCGGCTACGGCGGCACGCAGCGCCTGCCCCGCCTGGTGGGCAAGGGCGTGGCCCTGGACCTCATCCTCAGCGGCGAGATGCTCCCCGCCGCCGATGCGCTCCGCGCCGGCCTCGTGAGCCGGGTGTTCCCCCTGGCCGACCTGAAGGCCGGGGCCGAGAAGCTGGCCCGGACCCTCCTCTCCCGCGGCCCCCTGGCGCTGCGCAGCGCCCTCGCCGCGGTGAACGAGGGCCTCGAGATGCCGCAGGACCAGGGCCTGCAGTACGAGGCCGCCCTCTTCGGCCTGCTGGCCGCCACCCAGGACATGCAGGAGGGCATGGGCGCCTTCCTGGAGAAGCGGGCGGCCCAGTTCAAGGGGCTGTGATTCCCTTCCGCGGATAAGGTGGTCGGAGGATCCGGAGACACCATGAAGCGGGCCGGCCCCAGCCGAGGCGCCCTCCCAGGAACGGGGGGCGCCCGCCTGCGGCTGTCGGCCCTGCTCCGGATCCTGGCGGCCCTCTGCCTGCCGGCCCTCCTCGCCCTGGCGGGGACCGCCCCCCGGAAGGTGGTGGTGGGGATCAACCGCGACTACCCGCCCTACGAGTACCTGGATGCCTCGGGCCGGCCCGCGGGTTACGACGTGGACCTGCTGCGGGCCCTGGCCGACGTGGAGGGCCTGGACCTGGAATTCAAGGCGGACACCTGGGACGGCACCCTCCAGGCCTTCCGGGCCGGCCGACTGGACATGCTGGCCGGGATGCTGCACTCCCAGGCGCGGGAGGCCTTCGCGGACTTCTCCACCCCCCATCTGGTGGTCCACTACAGCATCTTCGTGCGCCGCGGCGACCCGAGGGTCCGCGGGGAGGCCGACCTGGCCGGGCTCCACACCCTGGTGGAACGCGGGAGCCAGATGGACGACCACCTCCGCGCCGCCGGCCTGGGGCCCTTCCTCGTGCCGGTGGACTCGGAGCCCGAGGCCCTCCGCCGCCTCGCCGCCGGCCAGGGGGATGCCGCCGTGGCGCCCCAGCTGGAGGGGCTGGTCCTCGCGAAACAGGACCACCTGGGCATCCAGTCCGTGGGCGGACCGCTCTTCACGCGCCAGCTCTGCTTCGCCACCCGGAAGGGGGATTCCGAGCTCCTCTTCCGCCTCAACACCGGCCTGGCGATCCTCAACCAGACGGGACGCTATGCGGAGCTCTACCAGGGCTGGTTCGGCCACCTCGAGCCCGACCCGCGCGAGGGGCGGGCCCTGGCCCGGCGGGCGCTTGCGATCCTGGGCCTCGTCGCCGCGGCCCTGATCCTCGTGGCGCTCTGGAACCGGTCCCTCCGGCGCCAGGTGGCGCAGGCCACCGCCCGGCTCCACCAGGCCAACCGGGAGATCCGGGACCGGGAGGCCTTCCTCGACACCGTGGTGGAGAACCTGCCGGTGGCCGTCTTCGGCAAGGATCCCCGCCGGAACTACGCCTTCACCCTCTGGAACGCCCGCAGCGAGCAGATCTTCGGCCTCGCGAAGGCCGAGGTGATGGGCCGCACCGATCAGGACTTCTTCCCCCAGGCGCAGGCGGAGGCCTTCCGGGCGAAGGACGAGGAGGTGATCCGGGCGGGTCGGATCCTCGAGATCCCCGAGGAGCGGGTCCTCTCCCGCTCCCGGGGGGAGATCGTCCTCCACACCCGGAAGGTGCCCCTCTTCGACGAGACCGGCGTCCCCATCCTGATCCTGGGCATCTCCGAGGACATCACCGACCAGCGGACCATGGAGGAGGCCCTCCGCCAGGCCCAGAAGCTGGAGAGCCTCGGGGTCCTGGCCGGGGGCATCGCCCACGACTTCAACAACCTGCTCACCGCCATCCTCGGCAACCTGGGCCTCGCGGGTCTCCATGCCCCGGAAGGCCATCCCGCCCTCCCCTTCCTCCGGAACGCGGAGGCCACGGCCCTCCGGGCCGCGGAGCTGACCCGGCAGATGCTGGCCTATTCGGGCAAGGGCGTCTTCGAGGTGAGGCCCGTGGACCTCAACCAGGCCGCGGGCGAGATGGCCAGCCTGCTGAAGGTCTCCATCTCCAAGAAGGTCGCCCTCAGGTTCCGCTTCGCCGAGGGGCTGCCCGCCATCGAGGCCGATGCCGCCCAGCTCCAGCAGGTGGTCATGAACCTGGTCACCAACGCCTCGGAGGCCATCGGCGAGGACGAGGGGGAGATCCTCCTCGCCACGGGGATGGCGGAGCTGGATGCGGCCCAGGCCGCGGCCCTGCACCCCGGATCCCCGATCCCCCCCGGCCGGTACGTGTTCCTGGAGGTGGAGGATTCGGGGACGGGCATGGCACCCGAGGTCCTCTAGATC